>JAYEKE010000087.1 GCA_034660915.1 Pseudomonadota bacterium | reverse complement strand
GGCTGGCCCCTGTCTGTTTTTATGACCGCCGAAGGAAAACCGTTTTTTGCCGGAACCTATTTCCCCCGTCACAGTCGGATGGGGATGCCGGGTTTTGTTGACCTGCTACATCATCTGGGGCGTCTCTGGCGGGATGATCGGCAGAAGCTGTTGCAGGCTGGGGACCAGGTGACCAGTCTGCTGCAGGGGATGAAGGTACAATCGTCTCCGTTTGAGACTGCTGATACCATGCTGCTGGAAAAAGCTTTTCAGCAGCTGCAGGAAAGCTATGACCGCCGGCATGGTGGTTTTGGCTTTTCTCCCAAATTTCCCACTGTCCATAATTTGACCTTCCTGCTCCGCTGGTATCGGCGCGGCGGTGACCGCCAGGCCCTTGAAATGGTGGAAAAAACTCTTGAAGGCATGCGTAAAGGGGGCATGTTTGACCAGCTTGGTTTTGGCTTCCACCGCTACAGTGTTGATGAAAAATGGCTGGTTCCCCATTTCGAAAAGATGCTTTATGACCAGGCAATGCTGCTCATGGTCTATACGGAAGCCTGGCAATTGACCGGCAAAACCTTTTATTCCCAGGACGTAAATGAAATAGTCGATTACCTGGCTGGATCTATGACTGCCCCGGAAGGGGCTTTTTATGCTGCCGAAGATGCCGACAGCGAAGGGGAGGAAGGACGTTTTTATGTCTGGACCTCGACGGAAATCAAAGAACATCTTGGGGTGGAAACCGGTGATTTGTTCTGCCGTTATTTTAATATTACCGCGGCGGGAAATTTTGAAAAAGGAACCAGTATTCCTCACCTGACCACCAGTCTGGCAGTGTTTGCCGAGGCTGAACAGCGGTCAGAGGAAGACGTAAAATCGCAGCTGGAAAAAGCCCGCAAGATTTTGCTTGGTATCCGTGATCAGCGGGTACATCCCTTGAAAGATGATAAAATTATCACCTCTTGGAATGGTCTGATGATTGCCGCCCTGGCTAAAGCCGGTCGGGCTTTTAACCAGCCGGAGTTTATCCGGCGGGCAGTTCAGGCTGCTGATTTTCTCCTTGCCCGGCTTCAACGACCGGATGGTGGTTTATGGCGTCGATTCCGCCAGGGAGAGGCTGGTCACCATGGCTGTCTGGACGATTATGCCTTCCTGGTTTGGGGGTTGACCGAATTGTTTAATGCCACCCATGAGTCCCGTTGGCTTGAAGAAGCCCTGAAGTTGACCGGCAGGATGAATGAACTGTTCTGGGATGAGTCCGGCGGTCGATTCTTTTTTACCGCCAGCGACACAGAGCAGCTTCTTGTTCGCCCGGTTGAACAGGTGGACGGCGCCATCCCGGCCGGTAATTCAGTGGCGGCCTATATCCTTTTGTATCTTGGTCGCCTGACCGGCAATCCGGAACTTGAAGAACGAGGTGATCGGGCAGTTAACGCCGGCCTGTCTGGAGCGAAAACGCATCCTGAAGCCTGTACCCATCTTCTCTCTGCTTTGGATTTTCTGCTGGGGCCCGGGAAGGAATTGGTGATTGCCGGTTCTGGCGATGATCCAGTAGCTAAAGAGATGCTGGATATTGCTCAAAGTCAGTTTCAGCCGACGCTGGTAACCATATTCTGCCCATCAGGGAAGCAGAAAGATGACCTGGCCAGACTGATTCCCTTTTTGCAAACTCTGCCGGCGGGAAACGGGCAGACAAGAGCTTACTTGTGTGAACAGTTTGCCTGCCAGGCGGCAATTACGGATACGGATGAATTGCGGCGGGCATTGGAGCATTAGGATCTCACTTTTTCTCTTTTTAGCTGAACCTGTTCACCAGAACAGCTGGGAGCTGCTATGGCTCTGCAGATTTTAGAACTGTTGAAAATGCTGCCACGGACCAACTGTGGAGATTGTGGTTACCTCACCTGTATGGCCTTTGCCACCCATGTGTTGCGGGAAGGGGTGGCGCCGGCAACCTGTCCGTATTTTGATCCCCAAAAACTGGCCCGGGTGGAGGATGTCCTGAGAGAACAGGAAGCCGGAGGGATAACGGCATTTCCGGAACATTTTGTCAGCGCCAAAAAGCATGTGGTCAGCAAAATCCAGGATTATGATCTGCAGGAGCTGGCTCCTTTCCTGGGGGCGGAATTTATCCTGCGTGAGGGAAAGGAATTCCTGGTGATTCTGCTCCTGGGACGCCGGTACGCGGTGACCAAGGATGAGGTTGATCCCCTTGATGGTGGCCAACACGATGTCTGGGAGCACGTGCTGCTGTATAATTATATTGCCCAGGCCTGCCGGGAGCCGCTGCAGGAAAACTGGGTGGCCATGGGTGAGTTGCCGGGGGCCCTGGCTAAAAAAAAGGCCTTTGAAGAAGGATGTGAAGATAAAATTGCGGCGGCTTTTACCGGCCGGCTGGAAGAACTGAAAATGGTTCTTCGGCGATTGGGATTGTTTTCACCGCCAAAGGAAACTAATGCTGAGTTTCATGCCGTTTTTCATCCCCTGCCAAAGATTCCTTTTTTGTTGTATTTCTGGGATGAAGATCGGGAGGATGGCTTTCCGGCAAAAGTTAAAATTCTCTTTGATGCCACGGTGCTTTGTTATCTGGACATTGAATCCCTGGTTTTCCTGGGCGAAAAAACGGCCCAGCGCCTGCTGGAGATGAGGGAGCGTTTGTGAGCTAATGCGGGCTTGAGGCCCGCAACCAAAAATTTAATTGGTGCGCCCGCAAATAAGTGCTCTTATCAGGTTATTTTCTTGCTTGAAAAACAAGAAAATAACCTGTAAGGCACTAAACATTCAACCGTTATTAAGGAGGCAGATCATGAAAAAGAAACTTGGTATTGTAGCACTTATGTCAATGGTTTTACTGTTTGGCGTCGGGATCTGTCTGGCGGAGATGCCCTCGGCTGATCCGGCGTCCATCTGGACGTACATTACTAAAACATCTCCTTATCATCAGTGGCAGAATTGGCCGGATCATAAGGGGGTTCAGCAGGGTCGTTCACCCCATGGTATCTTGCACCAGGTTTTTGTCAATAAGACCGGGTTGTCATCGGCAAAACCGCCGGTATCCTATGGCACCATAATCGTCAAAGACAATTTTAATAAGAAGAAGGAGCTGAAGGCGATTACGGTGATGGTTAAGGTGGAAGGCTATAACCCGGCAGCTGGAGACTGGTTCTGGGTGAAATATTCCCCCACGGGTAAGGTGGACAAGGCCGGGAAACCCCGGGGATGCATTGGTTGTCACGCGGCCCGGGAACGTAATGATTTTATCCTGTTGCATGAGTTTAAGTAAAGAGTTCTTCTGACCGGGGACAGAATTTTATTCTGTCCCCGGTTATCCTGATGTTTTGTAGGGATATCGCTATGCTCTGGTTTCATCCGCTGCTGCAGATGGCGGCCATCATCCTCTCTTTTTATGTTTTGCGCTTGGGGATTGCTCGCTTTACAACCCAGCATTTGCACCGGCGGCAGCCATTTGCCTGGAAACACCATGTCCGCCTGGGAGAAGTGGTTCTTGCTATCTGGTTCCTTGGCCTGGTTGGTGGTTTTGTCATGGTTCGTTATACCTGGCATGCATTTTTTATTACTGGTATGCATGCCAGAATAGCGGTGTTGATGGTACCGCTGATCATTATTGGTCTGGTCAGTGGCATTTATCTGGACCGCTATAAAAAACGTCGACTGGTGCTGCCGTTTATCCATGGTTTGAATAACCTGTTGCTGGTTCTGCTGGCAGTTGCCCAGATTTTTTACGGGCTGGGAATTGTCTGGATTTATGTGCTTGGGTGGTAGTGGGTAATGAGAATAAGATGCTGAGGATTTATTATGATGGATATTAATCTGGTCATTGGCGGCGCTGCCGGGCAGGGATTGAATACCCTGGAAACCCTGATGCTGCCGGTATTGAAAGAAGCTGGATTCCACCTGTTTGCCGCCAAGGATATTATGTCGCGCATTCGGGGCGGCGTCAATCTTGTTACCATCCGGGTGGCAGGACAGGAGAAGAGTGGTTACCGCCAGAAAAGTGATGTCTTTATTGCCCTCAGTGATGAAGCCTTCGCCTGGGCTGAAAATCGATTGACTTTGGCCACCATCCTCATTGGACCTGCAACTGTCCTGGATAAATGGAGGGAAAAATGGCATAAAAACCGGCGCTATGTTTTGGAATCAAAATCTCCAGGTGCCGAGCCCATGCCGTTAAATATGGTGGTTTCCGGCTTGATTGCCGGTTTCCTCAGGCTTGATTTCAGCCTGCTGGCAGAAAAAAACACACTGTTATTCGATGCTCAGGGAGAAGCACGGGTTGCCGCCAACCAGGCAGCTTTGCAGGCCGGCTACGCCCAGGGAAAAATCATAGACGGCCTGGAGGTTGAGCGGTGGTCGGATGCTGGTGAGTATTCCCTGATGAACGGTTCCCAGGCCGTCGCTTTGGGGGCCGTGGCCGGCGGCTGCAACTTTCTTTCCTTTTATCCCATGTCACCGGCTACCGGTGTCGCGATTTATTTGGCCCAGCGGGCCGGTGACTTCGGCCTGGTGGTGGAACAGTTCGAGGATGAAATTGCTGCCGCCGGGGCGTCAATCGGCGCCTGGTATGCCGGCGCCAGGGCCCTGGTAACCACCTCGGGAGGTGGATTTGCCCTGATGGAAGAGTCTATCAGCCTGGCGGGGATGTCGGAAACACCGATGGTCTTGCACCTGGCCCAGCGCCCCGGACCGGCAACGGGATTGCCGACCAGAACTATGCAGGGCGATCTGAATCTTGTTCTCCATGCCGGTCATGGGGAATTCCCCCGGGTTATTTTCGCTCCCGGAACCCTGGCAGAGGCCTTTTACCTGACGCGCAAAGCTTTTAATCTGGCGGACAAGTACCAGCTTCCTGTTTTTATTCTTACCGACCAGTTTTTTGTTGATTCCTATACCTGCCTTCCCCGGTTGAAGGCTGACGGCATTGAAACCACTTATCATGTGGTGAAAACCGAGAGTGATTACCGGCGATACGAATTGACGAGCAGCGGTGTTTCCCCCCGCGGAATTCCCGGTCATGGTAATGGGGTCGTCATTGCCAACGGCAACGAACATGATGAATTTGGTGACACGACCGAGGACGAGCAACTCAGTCAGCGGATGCCGGAAAAAAGAATGAAAAAGATGGAGGCACTGGCAGGAGAAAGCCTGGCACCAGGATTTGGCGGTCATGAGGAATACAAAATCCTTTTGATTTGTTGGGGATCAACATATTCTACCGTGCGTGAGGCGGTGGATGTCAGCGGTCGTGACGATCTGGGATTGCTCCATTTCAGCCAGTTATGGCCTTTGCCTGCCGATCTTGACAGCTATTTTCAAAAAGCGGATAGAATTATTGTCGTCGAGGAAAATATGACCGGCCAGTTTGCCGCCCTGCTGCAGCAGCTCTTTCCCGGGAATCGTTTTGAATCGATGCTCAAGTACAATGGACGACACTTTTATGTGGAAGACATTGTAGAGAAATTGGAGGCACTATGAATACATTCGTTTCAACCAGACCTGGATCAAAAGATATTTCCTGGTGCCCGGGATGCGGTAACTTTGCCATCAGGAATATGCTGATGGCAGTGTTGGCTGATTTAGGGCTGGATCCCGCTAACGTGGCCCTGATCAGCGGTATCGGTCAGGCTGCCAAGATGCCCCACTATATCCAGGCGAATGGCTTCCATACCCTTCATGGTCGGGCTATTCCCATTGCCACCGGGGTTAAGATTGCCAACCCTGCATTAACGGTTATTGCCGAGGGTGGGGATGGTGACATGTACGCGGAGGGAGGCAATCATTTTCTCCATGGCCTGCGGCGCAATGCCGATATAACCCTGCTGGTTCACAACAACCAGGTCTATGGCTTGACCAAAGGCCAGGCGTCGCCGACCACCATGATCGGCATGAAAACCCCGGCTCAGCCGGAAGGGGTTTTTGAGGAACCTTTGAATCCCCTTGCTCTGGCCATTGCTTCGAATGCCTCATTCGTGGCCCGGGGTTACAGTGGCCAGGCGGATAAAACTAAAGCAATTTTGCGCCAGGCGATACTGCACCGGGGATTTTCTTTTATTGATATCTTTCAACCCTGTGTTTCTTTCAATAAAGTCAACACCTATGACTGGTACGAAGAAAACACCTACTGGATGAAAGATCACGATCCGACACAGCGGGGGGCAGCACTGCAGAAAGCTCTGGAATCCTTTCCCTTTCCCCTGGGGATATTTTATCGGTATCAAAAGAAAACCTTTGAGGAAAATATCGTGGCGTATCAGAATGACCAAACTCCTCTTTCCCAAAGGCGGGTTAAAATTGAAGCATTAAGCAAGTATGTCAACTTTCTGAGTTATGAAAAAACAGCTTGAAATAGTTTACCTTTAAGGATATTCCGGCATGGCTCTCGCTCATTCTCGCTGCGCATCGTGTGTAGCTGTGAGGTGCCCGCCGCGAATCACCGTCGTGGTGATTCGTTCGGTGGTCAATGCCGCCTGCCTGTCGGCAGACAGGCTGTGAACCAAGCCCGAATATCCTGATAATGTCTCCTGGCAACACTAGTCAGAAAGTTGAGTAAGTATTTATAAAAAAACCGTCGCCGGCCGACCGCTGATAGGCGAAAACTTTTTTGTTCCCGGTAGTGGATAGCCTATGAAATATTCAGCTCTTGCATACCAGCAGCTCAGTAGTTATGAGCGTTTGAAGATGACCCCCCATGCCCTTGACTGGGAACATGAACCGGCAGTCTATAAAAAATATCCCGGCAAAAAGGTGCTGGATATCCCTTTAGAGGTGAAATTAGAGCCGTCATCATTCTTCGAGCTGTTGCAGCAGCAGGGAAATCAGGCGCAAAATCTTTCCCTTTCCCTTGAAGTTCTGGGACAATTATTGTTGCTGACGCAAATGCTGACTGGCCGGGCTCAGCATGCCAACGGTGAAATCTGGTTTCGCAGCATTGCTTCAGCCGGAGCCCTGTATCCCTCTGAACTGTATGTTGCCTGTCCTGGTGTTGCCGGCTTAGCTGCCGGAATTTACCATTATGATATCAGCAAACCGGCGCTGGTTCTGATCAGGTCTGGAAATCCGCTGCCGGAAGTGGGCGGCGACACAGTTTCCAGTAAGCCCGTACTGACATTTTTGATCAGCTCCATCTTTTTTCGCAGTGCCTGGAAATATCGGGACCGGGCGTACCGTTATCATCTCCTGGATAGCGGGCATTTGCTGGAAAACCTGCTCCTTGCCCTGAGGTCTTTTTCTTCTGTTTATGAGGTGAATATCGATTTTGATGACCTCCGGATTAATGAAATGTTGGGGGTTGATCCCTTGCGGGAAGGCTGTCTGGCCCTGGTGAAGGTTCCCCTCAGAAATCCTGCGGGTGTGAAAACAGTTGGGCCATTGGCATCAGCTGGCGAGTTGCCCCGCAGCAGTCAGGTTGCAGCCCGGGAAGAGATGTATGCTGCTGTCAGGGATATCCATCAGGCCTCGACGCCGGTTATGCCCCGCCAGGAGTGCCGGGTCGGCGATTGGCTCCGGTATGGGTTGTTTGATGAAAATGCCTGGAAGTCTATTCCTGCCCCGATGCCGGCAAACGAAGTGTACCGTTATCCTGAGGTTTTGCTCCGGCGGCGCTCAAAGCGCAATTTTATCTCCCGTAAACCCATGTCGGTAGCCTCTTTGAGCGCCATGATTTCATTGCTGAACGAGGGGTTTGAATCATGTTCTCTCGCTGACAAAGGGTTGTCCTCCGGCCTGCTGGTGGGCAACGTTGCTGAAATGGAGCCGGGTTTTTACGCGGTAAAATCGGATTCCCGATCTCTGGCGTTGGCGACTGCGGGAAATTTTCTTGGCCATATGTCCCATGTCTGCCTGGACCAGCGCTGGCTGGCACAGGCGGCTGTCCATATCCTCCTTTTTGCCGATCTAAAGGAGATTGAAAACTGTGCCGGGGCCCGGGGGTATCGTGAGGTCATGCTGGCTGCCGGTCGCCTGGGACAGCGTCTTTACCTGGGGGCCACGGCTTTGGGGTTGGGGTGCTGCGGCATCGGTGCTTTTTATGATCGGGAGGCGATCGAGCTTATCGGGATGCCGGATCAGGACAGTCTGCTTTATCTGCTGGCCGTGGGCCAGGTTAAAAAATAATTTGTGCCAAAACCGGGCACTGTAAACCATAGAAATGATTGAAAAAACCTGGACTCTACTTCCTGAACAAGTAGCATCAGGAATTTTTTTTGACTTTCTTTGATGATAGTATTAGGAAAGAAATTCTTACCAGTGAGCTGCTGTTTTTTTCAACCTGCAATCCAGGGAGTATACAGAGATGGAAAACCTTTTAAATGGAATCGAAGAAGTTTTACTCATGGGACCTGGTCCTTCCTGTGTCAGTGAGGAGGTCTATGAAGCCCTGAGCAGGAAAACGCTGGGCCATCTCGACCCCTATTTCATTAAAATTATGGATGGGATTAAAGCTCAGCTGCAGACACTGCTGCAGACTAAAAATTCCCTCACCATTCCCATTTCTGGTACCGGGTCGGCCGGGATGGAATGTGCTTTTGTGAACCTGGTGGAGCCTGGTGATGCAGTTCTGGTCCTGAAAAATGGGGTCTTTGGCGTCCGTATGGCGGAGGTAGCCTCCCGGCTGGGGGCGGCAGTGGATGTCTTGGAGTTTGAATGGGGCACTCCGGTACTTGTGGAGTCCGTTCAGAAACAGCTTGAAGCAAAAAACTATAAGCTGGTTGCCGTGGTTCACGCGGAAACTTCAACCGGGGTTTTTAATCCTGTCCAGGAAATCGGGGCGCTGCTGTCCGGCTTGGACGCTCTTTATTTGGTTGATGCGGTTACCAGTCTCGGCGGGATGGAAGTTTCCATGGATAAATGGAGCATTGACGCCCTGTACAGCGGCAGCCAGAAATGTCTTTCCTGTCCTCCAGGACTGGCTCCGGTCTCTCTTTCCCCCAGGGCGGTGGATGTGTTAATGAATCGAAAGACCAAGGTGCCTAACTGGTATCTGGATTTGAGCTTGATTGTCAAGTATTGGGAGGGGAAAAGCCGGGCTTATCACCATACAGCGCCGGTGAATATGCTTTATGGACTTTATCAGGCTCTCTATCTTATTTTTCAGGAAGGCCCGGAAGCGGTATATCGCCGTCACCGGGAAACGCATGAAATGTTGGTGGCAGGTCTGAAATCCTTGGATTTGGAAATGCTGGTGGAGGAAACTTGCCGTTTGCCCATGCTGAATGCGGTAAAAATCCCTGAAGGAGCGGATGAAGCTTCTGTGCGCCGCCGTCTGCTTGCCGATTATAAGATTGAAATTGGTGCCGGGCTGGGGCCGCTTGCCGGTCAGATTTGGCGCATCGGTTTGATGGGGCACACGGCCAGGCCGGAAAATGTGGAGCGTTTGCTTGATGCTCTCAGGGAGATCCTTTAACGTTATTATGAGGTGTATTATTTATGGGATTGCTTGATTTTGACGGCATCATTCCTCCCATTGCCACTCCCTTTGAAAATGATCGGGTAGCCCACGGAAAACTGGTGGCAAATGTTGAACGCTGGTGTCAATCCGGCATTAAAGGACTATTGGCCCTGGGTTCCAACGGCGAATGTGTTTATCTTTCTGAAGCTGAAAAGCTGAAGGTGGTTGAGACGGTTGCGGTTTCGGCGCCGAAAGATGCGGTCATTCTTGCCGGTACCGGCTGCGAGTCAACCGGAGAGACAATCCGTTTAACCAAGGCCTGTGCTGACCATGGTGCTCAGGCCGCTCTGGTGGTAACCCCCTGTTACTATGGTGGACAGATGACTCCGGAGGTTTTGATTCGCCACTATGAAGATTTGGCGGATCAGTCACCTATTCCCATTTTATTGTATAATGTGGAAAAATTTACGCATTTGAGTCTTAATCCGGATACAGTGATCCGTCTTTCCCGGCATCCGAACATTATCGGGATTAAAGAAAGTTCCGGCAATGTCGCCCAACTGGGTGCCTACCTTGATGGAACTTCTGACGATTTTAACGTGCTGGTGGGCACGGCATCGGCACTTTTTGCGGCCATTTCCCTTGGCTGTCGTGGGGGGATTCTTGCCTTGGCCAATGTGTCCCCTCAGGCCTGTGTTGATATTCACCGCTTGGTCCGCCAGGGGAATTATGATGATGCCAGAAAGTTGCAACTTAAATTTTTATCCCTTAATAAAGGGATAACCGCCACTTATGGGGTTTCCGGGCTTAAAGCGGCCATGGATATGCTCGGATATTATGGTGGTGATCCACGGCCGCCACTGATGCCTTTGGCCAACAAGGATCGTCTGGTTCTCTATGATATTATGTTGGCAGCTGGTTTGATGCCTGAGAAACCGGTCATGTAATTGTCGGCTGGTCCGCCAACCATGGTAACTTTTTTCCTGCTATTGTTTGTCGCTTGTATTTATTCGTGAAAAACAGTATTTTCTCAGCTTGTTTGAAAGGATGTAAAAAAAGCTTGCAAAATAAAACTAAAAAGGTTATGTTTATAATCTAACAGATATGGTAAATATATTTTTGCCGTCGGACTGGGAAAAATGGAGATTTTGGCGCTGGATAAACAACCTAGATTTTATACAGGAGGGTAAAATGGCAGTATGGAAATGTGAAAAGTGTGGTTATGAAAAAGAAGGTCGTTGTAAACCCCGGAAATGCCCTGAATGTAGTGAAGCGGGTTCTTTTCTGAAAAAGGAAGAGTCAGATTCAGCCGGTTGTGGTTGCAGCTGTTCAAGTCAATAATGGAGAGTGGAAGGAGTTAGGTCATGGTAGAGTGCAACAAGACAGTGATGGATGCTATTGATTTGGCTATGGATGCCGAGCGGACGGCCAGCCGATTTTATGCCGATGCCGCAAAAAAAGTCAGGGGAGCCAAAGGTAAACAGATGTTTCTGCAGTTGAGCGAGTTTGAACAGGGTCATTATGACATCCTGGCTGAACTGAAAAAAAGTTTATCTGGCGAAGGCTGCTTTATTTCCTATGGCGGGACGTCCTTTAAACCTATTCCTCTTGAGGGGGCAATTTTAGAGGTATCTGCTGATGAAAAAACAGAGGTTTCCGAGATCCTGACCTTGGCCATAAAGAATGAGAAAAATGCCGGTGAAGCTTATAAAAAATTGGCAGCTCAGGTCGATGATCCTCAAGGGGTGGCCATGTTTAATCGTCTGGCCGGTGAAGAGGCGGATCATGCCAGGATTCTTCAAGATCAGTTTTATGACATCAATAATAAGGGGATGTGGACCTGGGATGTTTAAAATGACAGCAAGAATTTTTGTTTTCCTGATTGTGGCAGAAATTTTAGTCTCCGGATTGTTGCCGGTATTTCCTGCCCTGGCCCAGGAGAAAACGATTCTGGATAAAAAATGCACGGCCTGTCATGAGGTGGACATTATTCTGGAACCTCGTCGTCCAGTAAGCGAATGGCAGGAGATTGTCGCCCGGATGGCTGAGTATGCCGAAGGAGAGTTATCCAAAGTTGACCAGCTTATGGTCCTGAATTATTTGAAGCAGCACCTGGCAGTGAAAGCT
Organism: Pseudomonadota bacterium; assembly: GCA_034660915.1. Classification (NCBI taxonomy): domain Bacteria; kingdom Pseudomonadati; phylum Pseudomonadota; species Pseudomonadota bacterium. The sequence continues at coordinate 2,879 of JAYEKE010000087.1, read as the reverse complement.
GTTAAATAGAATTTCTGCCGGTGTTTAACTGGTGATAAATAAGTAAAAAACAAGGAGAGGAAAATGGAAAAGTATGTATGTGAAGTATGCGGCTATATCTATGATCCGGAAGTGGGTGACCCTGACAATGGTGTTGATGCCGGGACGAAATTTGCTGATCTTGCCGATGACTGGGCTTGCCCCTTGTGTGGAGCGGATAAAGACAGCTTCAGTCCGATGGAAGACTAACCGCGAGTGAATAAGGAATTTTAATCATGGCCAACGTGCTGATCGTTTATGATTCTCTGCGTGGCGGTACCAAGCGGATAGCAGATGTCGTGGCCCAGATGTTGACGGCGAGCGGTCATCAGGTAACGGTGGTCAAGCCGGTGAAGGTGACCGTCGACGACCTGGAAGCGGCTGATTTTCTCATGTTTGGCGGCCCCACCTATCACAAAGACCTGATAGGGCCGATGAAAACCTTTTTGTTCAAGGTTGCGGATGCCAAACTTGAAGGCAAACCGGGAGCGGCCTTTTCATCCTTCGGTTGGAGCGGCGAATCTTTGGGGATTTTGGAAGATACGATGAAAAATCTCTTCAAGATGAACTTGGTTGTTGATGGGTTGAAACTCAAACAGACGCCGGTGATGGCCAAGGTGAAAGCTACGGTTGAGCCGTTTGCCAAGCAGATTGAGGCCGCGTTGTAATTTCTGTTCCCATTCCGGATACAAGTAATTTAAACCAGCATGCAAGCGGACGATGGTGGCTGACAAGCTGTTATCGTCCGCTTTTTTATGCTGGCAGGAGTTTCCCCCTGCAGCGCCTGCTTGACATTTCTGTGCGAACGACATAAGAATTTATTACTCAACTTTCTGATCTTGCATTGCCAGGAAACCATTACCAGATGTTCGGGCTTGGTCATAGCGGTTTTGGCCGCCGAACGAATCACCGCGATGGTGATTCGCGGCGGACGCCCGGGGACATTGCTTTAGCGCGCCCCACAACCGCCCATGGCCCCCCGGCGAGAATGAGCGAGAGCCATGCCGGAACATCCCTGGAAATTTCTTTCAGCTTTTTTATAACAACTCAGAAAGTTAAGATAAGAATTTATTATCTGCAACTGACCATGTTCTGACATCAGTGGGGAAGAGTATGCCTTTATATCACCATGATATTCAGACTCAATCACGAAACGAATTATTGGATATAACCGGGATTATTTCAGCTGACCTGAATAAATCAGGGGTCCATGATGGTCTTTGTCTGGTGTTTGTGCCCCATACTACCGCCGCGGTAACCATTAATGAAAATGCTGACCCCAGTGTCAAACGGGATATCCTGACCAAACTTGCCAGCCTGATTCCTCAAAAAGATGATTATCACCATCTTGAAGGTAATTCAGACGCCCATTTGAAAGCCGGCCTGCTGGGTTTTTCCGAAACCTTGCTGGTCCAGGACGGCCGGTTGGTGTTGGGAACCTGGCAGGATGTCTATTTTGCCGAGTTTGACGGACCCCGGAAAAGAAGCTGTTACGTCAAAATAATGTCTGACTGAATTTAAGGGGGAAAATATGGTTATGCCCTTGGGAAAAAGGGTTCTTTCTTTTCGCTGGTTGATTTTTCTGGTTCTGGCGCTGGCCTATTTTTTTGTTTATTTTCACCGCCTTTCCCTGTCTGTGGTCGCCAATGACTTGATGCAGGATTTCCATGCCAGTGCTGGAGTTATGGGCCTGTTGGGGTCGGTTTATTTTTACTGTTACGCGGTTATGCAGCTTCCCGCCGGCTTACTTTCCGACTCCCTGGGCCCGCGTAAAACCATTACCTCCTTTTTGCTGCTGGCTGCAGTTGGCAGCCTCCTGTTCGGCTTTGCTCCGAATATCAAAATGGCTTTTATTGGCCGGGTCATGGTGGGTTTTGGGGTCTCTATGGTTTTTATTCCCACGATGAAAATTCTCTCCCAATGGTTCAGGACCCGTGAATTTGCCCTTATGGCCGGGATTCTTAATGCTGTTGGTGGTCTTGGGGTGATGGCGGCCACCTGGCTTCTCGCCCTGATGACCAGACATTTTGGCTGGCGGCTGTCTTTTGAACTTATCGGGGCACTTACTTTTCTGCTGGTTCTACTGATCTGGCTGATTGTTAGGGACCGGCCAGAAGATCGCGGCTGGCCATCCCTGGCAGAAATTGATCACCAGGGAGAGGGGAAGCCTCCGGTGACGGAGAAGATAGGCCTGCTGGAAGGTGCCAAGCAGGTGGTAACTGAGAAATATTTCTGGCCGGTAGCCATCTGGTTTTTCTTTGACTGTGGTATCTTTTTTGGTTTCGGCGCCTTGTGGAGTGGGCCTTACCTGATGCATGTTTATGGCTTGAGCCGGGCAGAAGCCGGGGCCATTCTCAGCATGATTGCCTGGGGAATGATTTTTGGCAGCCCCCTGTTGGGCGTTCTTTCGGAGCGGGTTCTTCACAGCCGGAAAAAGGTGATGATGGCCTGCATGATCGTTTTAACGGTTGAATTCTTCATTCTCTTCATTTATCCGGTCGGTCTGTCCCGAGTGGCACTCTACGTGATATTTTTCCTTTTTTCCTTCTGCTCATCGGCAGTTGTGGTCATTGGTTTTACCACCACCAAAGAGCTTTTCCCGGCTGCCATTACCGGCACGTCGGTGGGGACGGTCAATCTTTTTCCCTTTCTGGGCGGTGCCGTTTTTATGCCCTTGCTGGGAAAAGTGCTGGATGCCTACCCCAAAACCGCAGCCGGTGGCTATACTCTGGAGGCCTATACCAAGCTGCTGCTGATCCTGGCCATTTCCTCTCTTGTCTGTCTGCTTTGTACATTCCTGATGAAGGAAACCTGTCAATCACGATAAACTTATAGCTATCCAGAGGGTATATCCCGGGCCA
>JAYEKE010000086.1 GCA_034660915.1 Pseudomonadota bacterium | reverse complement strand
CCATAAACTCCTTATCAACCAGGTACTCAAATCCGCCGATTTCATAGACATTATCATTTGCTTTTTTTTCATTATCGATGGCCATCGATATGGAAGGACCACCTCAGCCACCTTCCTGCAGGAACAACCGGATGGGCAACGGATCCTTGCCTTGAAAATAAGTGGCAATCTCTTTCTGTGCTGACTCACTAACTTCTAACATTGAAACCTCCTGTAATAATGATGCTTTGTGAAAAAACAATAATGTATTTAAAGATGAAACCAATATATGAATTTATATCGACATTGTCAATAGTAAAATCCTGATTGTTTTACTAAAGTTATCAACCGGAGAACAGCCATGACCTTTAAACAGTATCTCAACTTTCTGACTTGTATTGCCAGGGACACATCAGCAGGATGTTCTGGCTTGGCTCATAGCGGTATTGGCCGCCTGGTGGGGGACAGTTTTAAAACTGTCCCCCATTGTGATTCGCGGCGGACGCCTGGGGACATTGCTTTAGCGCGCCCCACAAGCCGGCCATGGACGGCCGGCGAGAATGAGCGAGAGCCATGCCGGAACATCCCTGTAAATTTCTTTCAGCTATTTTTAGAGCAATTCAGAAAGTTGAGACAGTATATAAAGTCAATTTTTTATCCATTACTCCTGATCCTCGTGATTTCATCACTTCTGGCTTTGTCTGCCTGCTCTCATAGCACCATCCGTCCGGCTGACAAAAAACAAACTGCCGACGCACTGAACCTGTTGATCAGCAAAGAATATACGATTAATAAAGATGGCAGCTATGATCTCCACCTGCATCTCATACGAAAAATTCTAACTTACAAAGGTAAAAAGGATTTCGCCGATTTCAAGTTCAACTATAACGACAGTTATCAATCGGTGAAAATCAACAAAGCCCAGACCACCAGCCCAAGTGGCTCAATTATAACCGCCAGTAAAAAAGAATACCATGATATACAGACACCCTGGACGGCCGGAGCCTCCATCTATTCACATAGCCGTCAGAAAGTAATCAACCTGCCATCGGTCACTGTTGGGGCAAACATTGAAGTTGATTTAAGCCTTCATTCACAACTGGGCTTCTGGACCAGTGAAATCTTTCGGCTAACCAACCCCATCAGCCGGAAAACTGTTTCGATTAAGGTTCCCAAAAATACTGAATTGAGTTTTTACCGTCCACCATGGATACCCGCTACCCAGATACAGCAGAATCCGGAAAACACCACCTATCTTTGGCAGGTCAAAAATATTCCCGCATTAACCCCTGAACAAATGATGCCGGCGGATGAAAATATGGGGAGCTGTCTTCTGGCTTCAACCTTTACCGACTGGCAGCAGGTTGCCGCCTGGTACCACAATCACATTATCCCGCCGCAAAATGGCAGGGGGAATATCCCTGAGGCCTTACAGCAAAACTCAGGTTTGGACTTGTCAACCGCAGACAAGCTGTATGAATCACTGATGCAGCGAACCACTCCCCACCCGATTGATTTTCTCTCAACCAGCCTGGTACCACAAAAACCGGAAACCACCATAACCAAAGGCCATGGAACCCAGATTGACCTGGCAGTGGCCTTTTACCAACTGCTGAAGCAGCAGCAAATTCCCGCCCGGCTGCTTTTTGTCAATACGCATGGAGTTATTCTCGCTGAATTTGGTAAAATGCCTTCTCCCGGCTTGTTAACCAATCCGGTTGTCCGCTGCCAAAACCGGGACTATTCTTTCCAACAGCAGGAGCTGCCTCCAGGATTCAGCAATTATGAAGGTCAACTGGCCCTCGACCTGACTGACGGAAAGCTGAAACCCATCATAACTTCCTTTCCCAACCGTAGATTCAGCAAAATCAGCCTGCGGCCAAACGGTCAGGGTCTGATCGAAGGGAACCTGCACACGGTTCTTACCGGCCAACCGGCCATCGATATCAGAGACCGATTGCGTTATCTCACCCCACAAGAGTTACAGGTGGCAACATCCCAACTCCTGCACGCCATTGATCCTTTGGCCAGCCGCAACACCCCCATCAAAAGCAGCGGAATTGATGATCCCGGACAACCGGTCACCATAGATTTTACCTTTATAATTCCAAGGGAGCTTCCTTTCTCCGGTGGCTACTATTTTCTGAATCTTCCCCAACCGACGCTTCCGGATGAATATACCACCTGCCGGGAAAAACGCCGTAACCCACTGCTGATAGAAAATAATTTTATCGCTGATCTTGAGTTGGATATCACCTTGCCCAAAGGCTATGTTTTTACTACATTCCCGGCCAGCAGCGACGGTCAATTGTCCAATCTTTCATGGAAATCTGCCAGTCGGGTTTTGGATGACACTTCCCTCACATGGACCCGAAATATTAATCTGAGCCGGGGTATCATTCCGGCTGATGAAAGCTACCGGCAATTCCGCAACGCCATGATCAAACTTTGTGAACCGGAAAGCCGCATGGTCATTATAGAAATAAGCAATTAGCCCTTAGCTATCAGCTGTTAGTATAATAACTCAACTTCCTGACTTGTGTTGCCAAGAATACATTACAGGATGTTCGGGCATGGCTCATAGCGGTATTGGCCGCCGAACGACGATGTGATTCGCGGCGGACGCCTGGGGACATTGCTTTAGCGCGCCCCACAAGCCGGCCTGTCTGCGTGCGGCACGCACAGGCAGGCCATGGACGGCCGGCGAGAATGAGCGAGAGCCATGCCGGGACATCCCTGGAAATTTCTTGGAACTGCTTAAGGGATAAAGAACCATTAGTTGCTGAAAGTCAGGTGATCTCCATCCACCTTGACCGACAGCTGATCTCCCGGTTTAATATTGCCCTTCATCAGTTCATACGCCAACGGGGTTTCCAGGTAACGCTGAATGCTGCGTTTCAGCGGCCTGGCGCCATACGCCGGATCATAGCCGGTTTCAGCCAGAAAATTTTCGGCTTCCGGAGTCAAATTCAGGCTGATTTCCTGTTCAACCAGTCTCGCCAGCAAACGTTTTAGCTGAATTCCCACAATCTGCCGCAAATCATCCCGTCCCAGGGAATGGAAAACCACCACATCATCCACCCGATTGAGAAATTCAGGTCTGAACTGCGTCCGTAGAGCAGTCAAAACCAGTTCCTTCATCTGGCCATATTGTTCTTCCTGACCCTGAAAATCCAGGATATGCTGACTGCCGATATTTGCAGTCATGATCACCACCGTGTTTTTGAAATCGATGGTCCGCCCATGGGAATCAGTCAACCTCCCGTCATCAAGAATCTGCAGCAGAATATTGAAGACATCATGGTGGGCCTTTTCAATTTCATCAAACAACAAAACCGAATATGGCCGGCGGCGCACCGCCTCGGTCAGCTGTCCGCCCTCATCAAAACCCACGTAACCCGGAGGGGCTCCGATCAGCCGGGATACCGCATGTTTTTCCATATATTCGGACATATCAATCCGAGTCATATTATTTTCATCATCAAACAAAAATTCCGCCAGGGCCCTGGCCAGCTCGGTTTTTCCCACCCCGGTGGGTCCTAGAAAGATAAAGCTGCCGATGGGACGATTGGGATCTTTTATCCCGGCCCGGGCACGAATGACCGCGTCCGCCACCGCACTGACCGCTT
>JAYEKE010000085.1:6342-14440 GCA_034660915.1 Pseudomonadota bacterium | reverse complement strand
AAATGGCTTGATTTCAATGCCGCCACCATAGATTTCGAAGGAAAACCGGCAATCATGGGCAATGTCATTGATATGACCGACCGCAAAAATAGTGAACGGGACTTGCTGACGGAAAAAGAGCGGCTGGCGGTTACCCTGAGCAGTATCGGCGACGGAGTCATGGTAACTGACCTGAGGGGGAAGATTACGCTCATGAACCATGCCGCGGAACAGATTACCGGCTGGACAACAGACGTTGCTCTTGGCCGCAAGCTGGAGATAGTGTTATCGGTAGCCACGGAAAATAATAATAAACCCTCGGTTGACCTCTGGCAACAGGCGCAAAAAACCGGAGCCCCCTGCCATCGACAGGAACTGGTTTACATCTATCCCCAGGAAGGCGGTGAAAAGATTATTGCTGACAGCGCCGCCCCCATCCGGGATCAAGACGGCAAAATAATCGGGATTATTATTGTCATCAGGGATATCACCGAAAAAATAAGGACCCGGAAAGAACTTCAAAGCTCAGAAAAGCTGGAATCCATTGGTCTGCTGGCCGGTGGCATAGCCCATGATTTCAACAACCTGCTGACCGCTATTTATGGGAATATATCCATGGCCAAAATGTATCCTGATGATAAAAACAAGGTTTTTCACTACCTGGATAAAACCGAAAATTCCCTGGAGCAGGCCAGAGGTTTAACCCAGCAGTTACTGACCTTCGCCAAAGGAGGATCACCAGTCAAACAGGCGGTCAACGTCGGGCATCTACTTCAGGAAATAGCGGAATTTTCCCTGCGGGGCAGCAAAACAAACTTACAGACCGATATAGCGACTGATTTATGGTCGGCTGAAGTTGATAGCGGCCAGTTCAGCCAGGTCATCAATAACCTGGTAATAAACGCCAAGCAGGCAATGCCGAATGGCGGAACCCTGACCATCAAAGTGGAAAACACCCTCTTTTCCCCGGAGGAAATGATAAACGGGAAGCAAAACGATCATTATATAAAAATAACGCTAACCGACCAGGGAATCGGCATCAGCCAAAAACATCTGGATAAAATATTTGACCCCTACTTCACCACCAAGCACGAAGGCAGCGGACTTGGGCTGGCAACGGTTTATTCCATTATTAAAAATCACCATGGCCGGATAAAAGCAGAATCACAACTTAGCAAAGGAACTACCTTTACTATTCTCTTTCCCGCTACAGAGACAATGGCAGCAAGCAATATAAAGGAGCCGGACAACATTGAAACAGAACTGACAGGCAGTGGCAAAATCCTGATCATGGATGATGAAGAAGTTGTACGGGAAGTTTGCGGCGAAATGCTCCTCACCATGGGATATAGCATCTACTATGCAGTAAATGGACAGGAAGCGCTGGACAAATACCAACAGGCCATGAGGGAGGAAAAACCTTTTGACCTGGTCATCATGGATTTAACCATTCCCGGCGGCATGGGCGGCAAAGAGGCGATCAGCAAACTACTGAAAATCGACCCTCAAGCCAAAGCCATTGTCAGCAGCGGCTATTCCCATGATGATGTGATGGCCAATTACCAGGATTATGGCTTTCAGGGAGTTGCAGCCAAACCTTACATCCTTAGCAACCTGAATAAGGTATTACAAAATCTTACTCATTAACTCAACTTTCTGACTTGTTGCCAAGAGATATTATCAGGATGTTCGGGCTTGGCTCACAGCGTCATTGACCGCCGAACGAATTACCACGACGGTAATTCGCGGCGGGCACGGGGACATTGCTTTAGCGGTGTCCCCACAAGCTGCACACGATGTGCAGCGAGAATGAGCGAGAGCCATGCCGGAACATCCTTAAAACAAATTTTTTCAAGCTGTTTTTTCATAACTCAGAAAGTTGAGTCATTAAATAACAGGAACTATTAATTATAAACCTGGAATTACGCCTCCCCAGCCACCGACTGCCGCAAAAACTGCTGGACCAGCTGCATGCCAATCAGTACATTCTGACAACCTCCTTGCGCTAGTTTTTCCCTGCTGATTTTTTAGTTTTTCCCTTGCGTCTTGCAAAGTTATTGCATTCTTTTAGCTGGAACTGAAAGAAATACTTGCAAAAAAATACTTGACAAAAATAATATAGATTAATATGTATAAGGAAACGGCAAGTCTTGATGATACCTGTTCCAACATACTTGAATCGGGAAGTCATGAACAAAAAAATTGCGGATAATCTCACTGAGTTAATAGGTAACACCCCATTGTTGCGGCTCCTTTCACTGTCAAAGGAGAGTGGAGCGAACATCATTGCCAAGCTGGAATATTTCAACCCCTTATCCAGCGTCAAAGACCGGATTGCCGTATCCATGATCAATGCCGCTGAAAAGACAGGGAAATTGAAGCCGGGCGGTTTGATCATTGAACCCACCAGCGGCAATACCGGTATCGGCCTGGCCTTTGTCGCCGCCGCCCGCGGCTACCGGCTGATTTTGACCATGCCGGATACAATGAGCGTAGAACGGCGGAACCTGTTGCGGGCCCTGGGGGCAGAAGTCATCTTAACCCCCGGTGCTGCCGGCATGAACGGGGCGATTGACAAGGCAACGGAAATACAAGAGCAAAATCCGAAAAGTTTCATGCCCCAACAGTTCAGCAATCCTGCCAATCCAGAAATACATCGGCAGACAACCGCGGTTGAAATATGGAACGATACCGACGGCAAAGTTGACATGCTGGTGGCCGGGGTGGGCACCGGCGGCACCATCACCGGCTGCGGAGAATTTTTAAAAGGGAAAAAAGCGGCCGTTCAGACAGTCGCGGTTGAACCGGCAGAATCCGCCGTTCTTTCCGGCAAAGCAGCCGGCCCCCATCGGATTCAGGGCATTGGCGCCGGATTTATTCCCGGAGTGTTAAACCGGGAGATCATTGATGAAATCATCACCATCTCCTCTGAGGAAGCCGGCGCCATGTGCAGGCGGCTGGCGAAAACCCAAGGGCTTCTGGTCGGCATTTCTTCCGGGGCCACAGCCGCGGCAGCCCTTGCCGTCGGCCGACAACCTGAAAACCGGGGAAAAGTGATCGTGGTCATTTTTCCAGACAGCGGCGAACGCTATCTGTCTACGTGGGCCTTTAATGAAACATAAGTTAAACGATTAGCTGTCAGCGTTTAGCGTTAAAAAATCAAGGCATTATGTTCATGAACAACAAAACCTAACAGGTGACCGCTTGAAACAGGAAACATGCTGTAATCATTGATCTAAGAGCTAACGGCTCAAAGCTGATAGCTCAATTCAGGTGAAACCTAAATAATCTTTTTCAATAGAACAAAACAACTATTATGGAGCAACTAACATGTGGGAATATACGGACAAAGTCAAAGAACATTTTCTCAATCCCAAGAACATCGGAGAGGTAGAAAACCCGGATGGAGTCGGGGACGTGGGTTCCATTGCCTGTGGCGACGCCCTGCACCTGACATTCAAACTGGACGAGCAGGGACGCATCGCCGACGCCAAATTTAAAACCTTCGGCTGCGCCAGCGCCATCGCTTCCGCCTCGGCCCTGACCGAACTGATCAAGGGGAAAACCCTGGAAGAAGCGGAAAAAATTACCAACCAGGAGATTGCCAACTATCTGGGCGGCCTGCCGAAAGAAAAAATGCACTGTTCCGTCATGGGACAGGAAGCCCTGGAACAAGCCATCGCTTCCTGTCGGGGAACTGAGGTACAAAAAGCGGAAGGAGAAGTCATCTGCGAATGTTTCGGGGTAACCGATAAGGAAATAGAGCGGGCCGTACGGGAAAACAACCTGAAAACGGTTGAGGATGTCACCAACTATACCAAGGCCGGCGGCGGCTGTGAACGCTGTCATGATGATATCAGGAAACTGATCGCCAAAGTTCAGGGAGAAACAGCTCCTGAAGAGAAAAAACCGCTCACCAATATTCAGAAAATCAAACTGATCGAGGAAACCATCGAACGTGAAATCCGCCCCTCTTTGCGGCAGGATGGTGGCGATATTGAGTTGGTAGATATAATTGGCAATCGCGTTCAGGTAGCCACCCGTGGAGCTTGTGCCGCCTGCCCTTCAGCTCCTATCACAATGAAAAACCTGGTGGAAGCCAAGCTGCGGGAATTTGTTTCCCCTGACCTGGTGGTTGAGGAGGTTTCCTCATGAAGCCAATCTATGTTGACAATAATGCCACTACCCAGGTAGCTCCCGAAGTAATGGCAGCCATGCTTCCTTATTTCCGGGAATATTATGGCAATCCTTCCAGCATGCATACCTTCGGCGGCCAGGTGGGACCAAAAGTCAGGAAAGCCCGGGAACAGGTTGCCGAATTGATCGGTGCCAATGCCGATGAAATCCTTTTTACCAGCTGTGGTTCGGAAAGCGACAACACTGCCATTCGTTCCGCCCTGGCCAGCAACCCGGAAAAACGCCACATCATTATCAGCCGGGTTGAACATCCAGCAATCCGTTCTTTAACCGCCAGCCTCGAAAATCAAGGGTACCGGGTTACGGAAATTCCGGTGGATAGTCAGGGTCATCTTAACCTGGAAAAGTTGCAGGAAAGCCTGACCCCGGATACAGCCATTGTTTCCATTATGTGGGCTAACAACGAAACCGGAGTCATCTTTCCCCTGGAAAAAATTGCAGAAATGGTTCACCGTCATGGAATCACTTTCCATACCGATGCGGTGCAGGCAGTGGGGAAAATACCCATAAACCTGCGCAATACCACCATTGATATGCTCTCCCTTTCAGGACATAAACTGCATGCGCCAAAAGGAGTTGGAGGCTTATTTATCCGCAAGGGAACTAAATTTTCTCCTTTTCTGATTGGCGGTCATCAGGAACGGGGACGGCGCGCCGGGACCGAAAATGTTCCTGGAATCATCGGCCTGGGAGCTGGCTGCCAGCTGGCTAAAAAAAATATGGACCAGGAAAATTCCAGGGTCAGGAAACTTCGTGATCACCTGGAAAAAGAGCTGTTGTATCGTATACCCAACTCACTGGTCAACGGAGACCCACTACAGCGATTGCCCAATACCAGCAACATCAGTTTTGAATTCGTGGAGGGAGAAAGCATCCTGCTGATGCTCAATGAATTTAATATTTGTGCCTCATCCGGCTCTGCCTGCACCTCAGGCTCCCTGGAACCTTCTCATGTCATCCGGGCCATGGGCGTTCCCTTTACCATGGCCCATGGTTCCATCCGTTTCAGTCTCAGCATCTACAACACCCGGGAGGAAGTTGATTTCATCATTGATAAATTACCCCCGATAATTGAGCGCCTGCGCCTTATGTCGCCATTTGGCAGCCAGGGAAATAAGGCGGCCTGCACCCTGCAATAACATGACTCTCTCAACCTTCTGACTTGCATTGTCAGGAATACATTAGCAGGATGTTCGGGCTTGGCTCATAGCGGTATTGGCCGCCGAACGAATCACACGATGTGATTCGCGGCGGACGCGGGGACATTGCTTTAGCGGTGTCCCCACAAGCCGGCCATGGACGGCCGGCGAGAATGAGCGAGAGCCATGCCGGAACATCCCCGAAAGTTTATTTCAGCTGTTTTTAGACCAACTCAGAAAGGTGAGTTGCTCAGGTTCAGAACTGATATAATTCAGGAAAATAAAGTTATGAATGATGTCCCCACCCCGGAACAATGCACTGAGCGGCTGGAAATTTCCAGCCAACACCGCCAGGAAATCCCCCTGGTGGTTGACCAACTGACGGCCACCTGTAAAAACGGTCAATGCTATGAACATCTGGCACCGGAGCCCATGCCGTCACGCGGAACAACCATTGAAATTATTCACCAGTGCCGCAAGATCCTTTTTCCAGGCTATTTTACCAGACTTCGGATCGATCCGGTAACCATTGAATATTATCTGGGCCAGGAGGTTTCCAACCTCCACGAAATGCTCAGCGAGCAGGTCATCCTGGCGGTCCGCCACAACTGCCTTCGTTACCATGAATCATGCAGTCAATGCGAATTACGGGGACACGAAGCCGCAATCCTTTTCATTAAGGAACTTCCCCGACTGCGAACCATGCTGGCCGATGACGTCCGCGCCTCCATGGAAGGAGACCCAGCCGCCAAAAGTATGGATGAGGTTATTTTCAGCTACCCGGGACTTTTTGCCATCACCATTTACCGGATTGCCCACCTGCTCCGCAAACTGGAGGTACCACTGCTGCCACGAATCATGACCGAATATGCCCACAGTAAAACCGGCATTGACATCAACCCGGGAGCGGAAATCGGCGAACATTTTTTCATCGATCACGGTACCGGCATCGTGGTGGGAGAGACAACAAGTATCGGCAACCAGGTACGCATCTATCAGGGGGTTACCCTGGGAGCTCTGTCACTGTCAAAAGATGCCGGGGTCCGCTATCGGGATATAAAACGTCACCCTACCATTGAAGACGAGGTGATTATCTATTCCGGAGCTACCATCCTCGGTGGCGACACAGTAATTGGTGCCCGCTCCATCATCGGCGGGAATGTCTGGATCACCAAGTCCATCCCCCCAGACACCAAAGTCCTGCTGAAAAATCCCGAGCTGATCCATATTACCAGCGAACACTGACTCTATCGTTTGTGGCTCCAGACAACCATTCTTCTTCCTGACCGCTTAGTTTTTTCTCCAGGCCCATTGACATCCACACAAGAATCAGTTTAATGATAAGTATAACATCATTATGTGACTCTCAAGCTGTCAGATCGGCAAGTTTCACTGTTATTCCCCTTACACATTGAATTTTTTGACTTAAGTCAAAGCTTTTTCATTATTCCCATGACAAAAATGTTGCTATATTTTCATCATGGGGTAGAATGTCGAATTAGATGGAGCATTGCATGCCTTTACCCGGAAACCTGCTGACCACCGCCATGGGCGTTATGCCGCACAAGGATATTGACCAAGCTTTAAAGTTGGCCATGTCCCTTGACATTCCCTTTTGGCCTCAGCTGCCCCACTACAGCTATTATGAAGACATGTATGTCCAGGCAGCAGAACATTTCCCAGGTATTATCCTTGACGTGAAGAAACAAACCCTGCGTTTTTCCACTGATAGATTTATCAATGAACTGGAAGAAGTCCTCAACCATTTTGATGAGCCCGAATATTTTGATGTCAGCAATCAGTATTCCGCGGTGTACCAGAAGTTCCTCTCCTATGACCTTTCCAGCTATCCGGCTATCCGCGGCCAGCTGGAAGGTCCGATCAGCTTCGGTTTTTTTATTAAAGATGAGAATGACCGACCAATCCTCTTTGATGATACGGTCCGCCCTTTCCTTTATGAATTCATGTCCAAACGAATAAATGTCCAACTGGCCCACCTGAAAGAAAAAAATCCCAACGCCTTCATGTTTATTGATGAACCAGGACTTCAGTTTCTATTCAACGCCATGTCCGGCTACAGTGACGTTTTTGCCCGGGAAGATATTAACAATCTCTTCGCCATGATTGAACGGCCCCGGGGCATCCATCTCTGCGGCAATCCGGACTGGGATTTTCTCCTGGGTTTCGACATGGACATCGTTTCCATTGATCTCTATACCAATGCCAAGGTCCTGCCCCTCTACACCAGATCAATTATCAACTTTCTTGAGCGGGGTGGAGTCATTGTCTGGGGCATTGTCCCCACCAACATTGAACCTTTCGAAAAGGAGACCATGGACAGCCTGATAAAACTGCTGGAAAGCACCTGGAAAAAATTATATCAAGAGGGACTTGATCGGGATTTCCTCCTTTCCCGCAGCCTCCTGTCACCGGCTACCTGCTGCCTGATCAACCCGGATAAGGAAAAAACCGTGGAAAAAGCTTTCCAGCTGACCAAAAACCTTTCAATACACTTGCGGAATCAATATAGATTGTTATAATCTAGGCTAAGTGATTGACACTTTACAAGTATAACTAAATTGAGCGATTAGCTTTTAGCCGTTAGCTGTTAGTTTAATGATTAAAGGGATTTCACTATATACATACAGTTTCCCGTTTGGTACTGTGTATTATCAACCTAAAACCTTAATTTTACTCAGCTAAATGCCAAGAGCTAACTGCTAATTGCTTAACTTAGGTATAATCTATAACCGAAAGGAGGAAATGAAAAAACCTGGAATGCT
>JAYEKE010000085.1:0-6242 GCA_034660915.1 Pseudomonadota bacterium | reverse complement strand
GGTCTTTGTGCTGGCTCTGACAATCAGCGGCAAAGCCATGGCGGCGGAAAATACCTGTATCTCCTGTCATGAAAAAGTATCTCCCGGCCAGGTGGCTGACTGGCGAACCAGTAAACACGCGGCGGAAGACATTACCTGTGCTGACTGCCACGGTGATAAACACCAGAAAGCCAATGATGGCGATCTGGCCGTACTGCCCAGCGAACATGTCTGCGCTGAATGTCATGAAGAGCAATTCACCCAGTTTTCCAAAGGCAAGCATAACTTTGGCTGGACCTCATTGAACGCCCTACCCATCACCCACGTTGAACCGGATGAATTGATGGAAGGCGGCCGCGGCTGTGGCGGCTGCCATAACATGGGAATTAAAACAGAAGCCCAGAAAAAAGATCAACTGGACAAAGGCTATCGTTACCAGAACAACTCCTGTGATGAATGTCATACAAGGCACAGCTTCTCGAAGAAAGAAGCCCAGGACCCCCGGGCCTGTCAGCAGTGCCACATGGGCTATGACCATCCCCAGTGGGAAATGTGGAGCAGCGCCAAACACGGAACTCGCTGGTTCGCCAGGGAGGCCGGCCGCCTGGATAAAGATGCCCCGGCACCCACCTGCCAGGATTGCCATCTGCCCAATGGTAATCACGAAAACCGTACAGCCTGGGGTTTTCTCGGAGTGCGCCTGCCACTGCCCAAAGACAAACAGTGGGCCGCAGACAGGGTGACTATTTTAAAAGCCCTTGGCGTTCTTGATCCTTTCACCGGCAAACCAACCGCCCGTCTGGAGCTGGTTACTTCGGTTGACATGGTCCGCACAACCCAGGAAGCCTGGGAAACCGAGCGGGAAAAGATGATCAAGACCTGTGCCAAGTGCCACGCTGAAAAATATGCCCGCTCACAGCTGGAAATGGGTGATTCAATGCTGCAGAAGGCCGACCACCTGTTGGCAGAAGCCATTGAGATCGTCGCCGGCCTTTACAAAGACGGGATTATCAAGAAACCGGATACCTATACCTTTGCCTATCCCGATTTTCTCTACTTCCTGCGCACCGGCGGCGGCAATCTGGACCAGGCGACATTTATAGAGCAGGTACTCTTCCAGATGTACATGAAGCATCGGATGCGCACCTACCAGGCGCAGTTCCACGTCAATCCCGACTACGCCTACTGGTATGGCTGGGCAATGATGACCAAGGACCTGGTGGAAATTAAAGACCTGGCCCACACCATGCGGGCAACCCACAAGTAAGATAACATTTTCTTTTAACTGCTTAACCAGCAAGAGCGCCCTTGTACAGGACGCTCTTGCTGGTCACCAAAAACGCTGGTTTGCGGTGCCCAATGGGTTTAGTTCATCGGTTTTACAGCCATGCTCTTCCCTTTTCTGAGAAGCAATTTACTGTCATCATCTCATTCTGCATGAAGTGCTTCAAGCACAGCTTTGGGGTTTCTTGATGCCACGCGTAACAAGGCTTTGGCTGGTCCTTCGGGTTTCCTCCGTCCCTGCTCCCAGTTTTGCAAGGTTCGAATACTCACGCCGATCATCAACGCAAACTCGTTTTGTGAAACATGCAATGTTTCTCGAACCATTTTAATTTCCGGTGCGGTAATTTCAAATAGTCGACTTGGTTTTTTTCTGCCGGCTTTAATCTCTCCGGCTTCTTTAATGCTGGCGACTAATAAATTAAAGTCTTCATTTTTCATAATAAATTGTCCTTAACCAAATTCTTCAATGTTTTTCTTTGCTCGGGCGTTAAATCTTCCTGTTCAGTTTTTTTATACATAAAGATCATATAAATTATTTCTGGAGGATCCCAATAATAAATCAGCCGCAATGCCCCCCTTTTCCCCGATTCAGGCAACTTCCAGCGAATTTTGCGAAGTCCACCACCCCCTTTAATTACGGCACCGGCATTTGGTTTGATCATCAAAGATGATTGCAACATGCGGTAACTTTCATCGGGGATAAGTTTTTGTACTTGTTTGGTGAAAATAGATGTTTCAATAAATTTCATAAAGAAAACTATACGTCAATGACGTATTAGAGTCAAGGGGAAAATTCTATTTAAAACTTTCCGTACCTTGACAAAAATAACTTTATACTATCTTAACATAGATACGGCATAATCCATAAGTAGTTTCATTATGCAATCCTGCCGAGATCTCAGGAATACAACGATAGAGCCAAAAGGAAGAAAGATGAACAAGGAGCTTATTATCATCGTTGAGGATGAAACGGATATCCGCGAGGTCCTGGAATACAACCTGGAACGGGAGGGCTATAAAGTCCTGACGGCGGCGGACGGCAAGCAGGGGCTTGAACTCATCCAGAAAACCCCTCCAACCCTTGTACTCCTTGACCTGATGCTGCCGAAAATTGACGGACTGGAAGTGTGTAAGCGACTGAAAGATGACACAGAAACAGCTTCCATTCCTCTTATCATGGTAACCGCCAAAGGCGAGGAAAGCGATATCATCCTGGGCCTGGAACTGGGAGCCGACGATTATATGGTCAAACCTTTCAGCCCTAAAGAACTGCTGGCCCGGATCAGGGCGGTCATCCGCCGCCGGGGATTACAGGATGAAGGGATAATGCGACGACATATAGAACGTGATGGAGTGGTCATGGATATGGAACGTCATGAAGTCATGGTCGACCACACTTCGGTTTCTTTTACCGCCAGCGAACTGAAGCTGCTTTATTACCTTGCCAGTCATCCAGGCCGGGTTTTTACCCGGGACCGCCTGCTCAGCCAGATGGTAGGCCGAGATGAATTTATCGTCGACCGGAATATTGACGTTCATATTCAGTCTGTGAGAAAAAAACTCGGCCACTATCGCTACTTGATTGAAACCATCCGCGGGGTTGGTTATCGCTTTAAAGACGAAGAAAGGACATAAGACGATGACCATGCTGCGCTCCCGCATGTTGTGGAAAATCTACAGTGTTTTTGCAACTTTCATCCTGCTTTCAGCCTTGCTGGTCGGTACCCTGCTGGGCCGTTACATTACCAATAACAAGTTGGCCGATATACAGGCAGCCCTGCAGACCCGATCATTACTGCTTGCCGAGGTTGCCGCACCCCATTTTACAGAACCCCCAACCCGGGAACTACAGCAGTCTGTCGTTTCTTTGGGTAAAAAGATCCATACGCGCATGACTGTCATTAATGCCCAGGGAGTGGTCCT
Organism: Pseudomonadota bacterium; assembly: GCA_034660915.1. Taxonomy (NCBI): domain Bacteria; kingdom Pseudomonadati; phylum Pseudomonadota; species Pseudomonadota bacterium. The sequence continues at coordinate 3,056 of JAYEKE010000085.1, read as the reverse complement.
GGCGGATTCCGATAAAGATCCCCTGACCATGGACAACCATGGCCAGCGCCCTGAAGTTCAGGAATCCCGCTTTCACGATTTTGGTCAGGCTATTCGTTTCAGTAAAACCCTGCAGACCAGAATGATGTACCTGGCCCGCTCGGTCCATAAATCGGGACATTTTCTGGGTTATGTCAGAACCTCACTGCCCCTGAAAATAGTCGATCAACGATTGGCGGAAGTAAGGAAAACCATTGCCCTGGGAGTCAGCCTGGTCACCCTGATATCACTGCTGCTGGGTTTTCTCCTGGCCCGCCATTTTTCTCGGCCGCTGACCGCCATGACCGAGATGTCGGAAGCCATGGCCCAGGGAAATTTCGGCAAACGCCTTTCGGTCAAGCGCAAAGATGAAATCGGCCGTCTGGAAAAAGCATTAAACAAAATGGCGGAAAAATCCCAACAGCGGCTGGCAATCATCAACATGGATCGCAATAAGCTGAGTGCGATCTTAAGCTGTATGAGTGAAGGTGTCATTGCCATTAATAAAGATGAGCTTATTATTCATATTAATGACGCGGCCGCAACACTGCTTGGAATTGATATCGATAACAGCTTGAACAAACCTATCTGGGAAACTACCCGGCTCCACGAGATAAGCAAGATTCTTTCCGATACCGCCAGGGACCTGCAGATCATCAAACGAAGTGTAAAAATAGCTTATGGAACCTATGACCGGATCATTGAAATGCACGCGGCCCCTTTGCAGGATGGCATCGGCTCGGCCGTTGGAGCAATGGTAGTCCTCATGGATGTTTCTGAATTACGTCACCTGGAAACTGTGCGCCGCGATTTTGTTGCCAACGCGTCCCATGAGCTGAAAACCCCAATTACAGCCATCCGCGCTCTGGTGGAAACCTTGCTTGATGACGGGGAAATATCGCCGAAAAAACAGCAGACATTCCTGGAAAAAATTAAGAATCAATCCCTGAGGATTTCGGCTATCGTCACCGATCTCCTGGCCCTTTCCAGATTCGAACTACGGGATGAAAGCCTGGCCGAAGAGCCAGTCAATCTGGCGGAAATTACCAGGAAAACCCTGGAGGATTTATCCCTGTCAGCAATTGAAAAACAGATCACGATTGAACTCTCGGTCCCGGAAACGCCTTTGATTATCACCGGTGGCTGGGATGCTCTGGAACAGGCAGTCAGCAACCTGCTGGACAACGCGATCAAATACACCCCCGAACAAGGTCATATATGGCTGCGATGTTTCAGTAAAGATCATCAGGCGGTCATTGAGGTCCGGGATACCGGCATCGGCATTGAGCCTCAAGATCAGGAACGCATCTTTGAACGCTTCTATCGGGTTGACAAGGCCCGTTCCCGGGAACTTGGGGGCACCGGCCTGGGGCTATCCATTGTCAGGCATATCGTCATGGCCCATGGCGGCCGGGTTGAGGTGAAAAGCATCCCCGGCAGTGGCAGCACATTTCAACTTATATTTCCACTGGATGAAAATTGAAGGAGTATTTCCATGTCAAAACATCTGCAGCGTGAACTGGACAACCTGAAAAAAGAATTACTGGTCATCGCCTCAATGGTCGAAAATGCCACCCAGAAGGCCCTGACCGCCCTGGTGGACCGGCGTCAGGAACTGGCCGAAGAAGTTGTTCAGGAAGATTTTCTCATTAATGAAAAAGAGGTAAAAATAGAAGAAGAATGCCTTAAAATTCTCGCCCTTCATCAACCGGTTGCCATTGATCTCAGGTTTGTCATCACTGCTCTTAAAGTCAACAACGACCTGGAAAGGGTTGGCGACCTGGCGGTAAACATTGCCGAACGGGCCATTTTCCTTTCTACCAGGGAAATGCTCGCTCTCACCCTTGATTTTCCCGGGATGGCGGACAAAGTTCAAAAGATGCTCACCTACAGCCTTGATGCCCTGACCCACAACGATGCCAAACTGGCCCGTCAGGTCATCACTATGGATGATGCCGTAGACCTGGCCAACCATAAAATGATCAAATCCCTCCGCCGGCAGATGCAAAAGAATCCCTCTACCGTTAAAAGGGCCAGCCATCTCTTATCCGCCTCCGGCCAATTGGAGAGAATTGCTGATTTAGCCACCAACATTGCCGAAGATGTTGTTTATATGGTGGAGGGAGAAGTGATCCGCCACCGAACGGAAGATTTCATTAAGAGAGAGGAAGAAGAAGACTAGCCGACGGTTCGTGCCGCTCTGTCAATCGACTGGCTAACGGAACGGCACCGATTTCCCGCCTTTTTACTCTATCTTAATTTTAACTTAATATTTTCCTGCTACATCTGCTCCTGATTATAAAATCAGCTCATCCACATTGTCATTGATTAATTACTGAAAAAGATCATCATGATCTCATTATTATTCCTGATTCTCCTGGCATTGACGGCCATTGCCTTTATCTACGGCCGCAAACGTTCCCATGCACTTGCCAAAAAAATCGGTGGACTGCCGCGGCTGCATTCCCGACCTTTTTATTACGGGGCCCTGGCCGCCCTCTGGTGCGGACTGCCGGCCCTGGTTCTTGCCGCTTTCTGGCTGGCCGGTGAAAGCAGAATTATTACCCACCTGGTTCTGAGCAACCTGCCGGAGAAACTGCGGTTACTCCCTGCCGGCGAATTGAATCTGCTGCTCAATGATATAAAAAACCTGGTCTCTGGTAATATCGTCTCCCAGAATGTTACCCCAGAGATCCAGGCCGCTGCCAATCATTACCAGTCTTTGACCAACCTCAGTCATACCATCCTGGCCGTAGCTTGCCTGGTTCTGGCAATTGGCGGGATGCTGCTGACGCTCGAGCGGCTGAAACCGACAACCCGGGCCCGCAACCAGGTGGAAAGAGTCATCAAACTCTTGCTGCTGGCATCTTCAACCGTTGCTATTTTCACCACCATCGGCATTATCCTGTCAATCCTTTTTGAAGCCCTGCGCTTTTTCAAAGCCATACCGGTAGCCGATTTTCTTTTTGGTCTGCACTGGAGCCCCCAAATGGCCATCCGCGCTGACCAGGTCGGCTCTTCCGGTTCTTTTGGCGCTA
>JAYEKE010000084.1:2549-3678 GCA_034660915.1 Pseudomonadota bacterium | reverse complement strand
TCTGGGTGGTCATTCTTCTCTCCGTTTCATCCTCACACTCATCAATGTTACCATCATCTAACATTGTTAATAATTTTCTAGTCAATCCCTGATGGTTTGTCAATATTTTTTTCAGCCAACCTCCTAGGCATATATTGCCGTTTATGTCTGTTACAGCGGAAAAATAAGCCCGTCCTTGATTGAAGTTTTGTTAGTCAGTACTCGTAAAAACACTGTAAAATCAAATATTTAAAAAGTATTCTGATGTTGGTACGCAAGTTGCAAATATTAATTTTCAAGAGATTAGCTTGTTATTGGTAAGCTTGTTATTATTTTAGCATTTATCCTGGCATGGTGGGTTTACATGAATCATGGAATTTATACCGCATTGAGCGGTTCGTTGGCTAATGAGCGCCGTCTGGATATTATGACAAACAATCTGGCTAATCTCAATACGACCGGGTTTAAACGGGAAATGCCGGTTTTCAGTTCAGTCCTGGCGCAACAAAACGTAAGATTTTCAGAACCTGGATTTTCTCGAGACAAGATGGAATATGTTAACGCTACCTTTAATCAGGATAATCAGGTGGATTTCAAACCCGGTGCTCTGCAACCAACCGGGAATAAGCTTGATGTGGCGATTGAGGGGGATGCCTTTTTTGTTGTCCGTAGTCCCCGGGATGGGAACGATTATTATACCCGTGCCGGTGGTTTTGGACTGAATAGCAGCAAAGAAATGATTGCTGCCGATGGCAACGTTTTGCTGAATACAGACGGTGTCGGCCAGCCTTTGGTTATTGATGGTACCGATGCAAAAAATGGTATTGATATAAAAATAAATGAGCAGGGTGTCGTTGTTGTTAATGGGACAACGGTGGGAACAATCCGTCTGGTGCGATTTGCTGATCCTCAGGCATTGCGCAAAGTCGGGGCTGGCAATTTTCAGGCTTCACAGGCTTCCGGTACCCCGCAGATAGTTGATGATGTGGTCTTGCGCCAGGGGGTGAAAGAGCTTTCCAATGTTGATCCCCTGTCTTCGATGGTGGGTCTGATTGAAATTTCCCGGCAATATGAATTGCAGCAGAAAATAATAACCAGCCTGGGGGATGTAAACCACCTGGCGGCCAGCGAAATTGCCGCCCTGTAGAGG
>JAYEKE010000084.1:0-2449 GCA_034660915.1 Pseudomonadota bacterium | reverse complement strand
CTAAAAATCACGAAGATAATTGTCATTTGAGAAAGGTTGAACCATGATCAGAGCTTTATGGACTGCTTCCACCGGCATGCAGGCACAGCAGTTAAATGTTGATGTGATAGCCAATAATCTCGCCAATGTGAATACCAGTGGTTTTAAGAAGAGTCGACCTGATTTTCAGGATCTCATGTATCAGACTACCATTCAGGCTGGTACCACTTCAGGGATAGGCAACGAGATCCCTACGGGGATCCAGGTGGGTCTGGGTACCCGACCGGTGGCGGTACAAAAGCTTTTCACCCAGGGGGATTATCAGGAAACCGGTAATGATCTTGACATTGCCATTGAAGGGGATGGTTTTTTTCAGATCCTGCAACCGGATGGCACCACATCGTACACCAGGGCCGGGGCCTTTAAGCTGGACAGTACCGGTGCCATGGTTACTTCTGATGGTTATCCATTGGAGCCGGCGATTACTATTCCCACAGATACAACCGCGATTACTATTACTGATGATGGTACAGTTTCAGTTATGCAGGCCGGTGAGACGGATTCCATCCAGGTGGGTACCATTGAACTGGCCAGCTTTTCCAATCCCGCCGGGCTTAAAGCCATCGGGAAGAATCTTTTCCTGGAAACCGATGCCTCGGGAGCCGTGGTTTTGGGAATTGCCGGTACCGATGGTCTGGGAACCATATCCCAGGGATTTCTGGAAATGTCCAACGTCAGCGTGGTTGAAGAGATGGTTAATATGATTGTCGGTCAGCGAGCCTATGAAATTAACTCCAAAGCCATTCAAACAGCTGATGAAATGCTGCAGACCGCGAATAATGTCAAAAGGTAAACTCTCAAGCATAGTTTGATTTTCTGCACAAACACTGAATAACTGGACGGAATGGAGAATTTGTTTTCCATGTATAAGCAGAAACAGCATTGGATCATTATCCCAGCCCTTCTCGTTATGCTCTTTTTTTCGGGCATGGGCATTGCAGCTCAATCATCGACGCCAGGCGCGGCTCAATATCCATGGCAGGGTCGATTAATGTTGTTGCTAGATAATGCTGTCAGGGAGGCACTGCCGAAGGTTCATGAATTAAAAATCAATGAAGTGCGGAGTCTATCAACTGTTGCCGCCAGAATTCCTGCTAGTGTACATAATCCGTCTTTTTCCCTCAAGACACTGGGACATTGGAATCGTAACCGGGGTGAAATTTCACTACAGGTTATGATTTCCTCTCCAGCCGGAAAATCCAGCAGTTGCTGGCTGAGAGTTTTTATCTCAGGGAAATGTGAAGTTATAGTGGCTAAACGGTCATTGGAACGGGGCAGTTCAGTCCGATGGCGGGATGTAACGGCTCAACTTCTTGACGCCCGCAAGGTCAATGATGATTGCCTGGTTGATTTCTCCCGGGGAGCTGTTTTTGAGGTAGTCAGGAAAATTGTTGCAGGTCAGCCGCTTAAATCTGCCAGCCTTCGGCCCTATCGGCTGGTGAAACGGGGTGAAATGGTAACCGTGGTTTTGGAACGGGAAGGGATCCGGATTGAGACCAAAGGAACCGCTATGGCCAATGGCAGCAAAAATGAAGTTGTCATGGTCAAAAATCCTGAATCACGGCGTCTTTACCAGGCACAGATTATCGCTGCCGGGCAGGTCCGGGTGGTTTATTAGTATGTGCTGGTCAGAAAACAATCATTTTCTGATCAGCTCTTTCAGCGATCAGCAGTCAGCGATCAGTAAAACATTGAAAAAGCAGCTGGTTGCAGAAAGCCGGTAGTTGTCCGCATCCGGGAACGCTGGTTTCCAGGCGGGAATTAGAATGAATATTTTTATGAGTACCGTAAGTTTGTGGAGGGTGAAGGATATGAAAACCAGATGCAAAGCCGGTTTCTGTTTATTATTAATGAGTGTCCTTTGCTTGCCGGCATGTATGGGTGGTCGGCAGGCGATGCAGCCTCCGGCTCCGGTTGTTTATCCCGACAAAAATAAGCCTCCGGTGCCCGTACAGGCAACATATCATAATGGTTCCATCTGTCAGTTGGATGGACCCAATCAGGATTCAGCACTCTTCTATGATTCCCGTCGGGCCCGCAATGTCGGTGATATTGTTTTTGTTCTTATTGCTGAAAGTTTCAAGGGTACCGGTAAAGCTTCGACCCAGAGTGATGGTTCAAACAGCAGCTCCTATGCCATTCCCACCTTGTTTGGGCATGAAAATGTCTTTGATTTTTTAGGTAAGGATGCGGATATGAGTAAATTGATTGAAACTAAAAGGACTACCGAAACCAAGGGTGATGGTGCCACCTCCCGCAGTAATACCCTGTCTGCCCGGGTGGCGGCCAGAGTGGTTGAAGTTCTGCCGAATAACAACTATCGTATTCAGGGGAGTCATTACACTAAAGTCAATGGTGAAGATCATTTTGTGACCCTCAGCGGCATTATCCGCGCCTGCGATATATCAGC
>JAYEKE010000083.1 GCA_034660915.1 Pseudomonadota bacterium | reverse complement strand
TATGTACCTTAGTCTGATTGTTGCGGTTCTGATGGCCATGATTGCCGGCCTGGGAATCGGTTATGTTCTGCGTAAAAAAACAGCTGAACGAGAGCTGGAAAATTTAACTAATGAGGGTCAGAAAATTATTTCTGAATCATATAAAGAGGCTGAATTACTTAAAAAAGAGGCGATGGTTCAGGCCAAGGATATCATTTTCAAGGCCAAGAGCGAGTTTGAACAGGAAACCAGCGAACGTCGTAAAGAGATGCAGGCACTGGAAAAACGCCTGGTAGCCAGAGAAGATAGCCTGGAGCGGCGTTCTGATAACCTGGATAAAAAGGAAGATGAACATCAGCGCAGTGAGCAGAGCCTTGCGCAGCGGGAAAAGAATTCTATTGATAAGGAAAAGGAATATAACTCTTTAGTGATAGAGCAAAAGGAAAAACTGGAAAAAATTGCCGGGATGAGTTCTCAACAGGCAAAAGAAACATTGATGCAAATGATGGTTGAAGAAGCAAAACATGAATCAGCCAAACAGATAAAGCAGGTTGAGGACGAGGCCAAAGAGACGGCGGAAAAGAAAGCAACCAAAATTATCAGCCAGGCAATTCAGCGTTATGCCGGTGAATACGCTACCGAACGTACGGTATCTGTGGTGAACCTTCCCGGAGATGAAATGAAGGGAAGGATTATCGGGCGGGAGGGGCGTAATATCCGTTCCATTGAAGCCGCAACGGGAGTTGATTTAATTATCGATGATACTCCTGAGGCGGTTATTATTTCCTCATTTGATCCGGTTCGTCGGGAAATTGCCCGGATGAGTTTAAACCGGCTGATTTCTGATGGACGGATTCATCCGGCACATGTGGAAGAAGTGGTGGCTAAAGTTAAATTAGAAATTGAGCATACCATGAAAGAAGCCGGTGAAAAAGCGATATTTGATCTCGGACTTCATGGGATGCATCCGGAGTTGGTTCGCCTGATTGGCCGATTGAAATACCGGACCAGTTATACTCAAAATATTTATGAACATTCCGTTGAAGTTGCTTTTATCTGCGGCATGATGGCGGCGGAATTGAAATTGTCGGTGAAAGAGGCACGTCGGGCTGGATTATTGCACGATATCGGTAAAGCAGTTGATCATGAAGTTGAAGGTTCCCATGCAGTTATTGGTGCGGATCTGGCCCGGCGCTATGGTGAAAAACCGGAAATTGTTCATGCCATTGAAGCCCATCATGGAGACGTGGAACCAAATCAGGTTCTGGATGTGCTGATTCAGGCCGGAGATGCCCTCTCAGGTGCTCGTCCAGGCGCCCGCAGGGAAATGCTTGATGCCTACATCAAGCGACTTGAGGCCCTGGAAAACATTGGCAATGCTTTTAAGGGGGTTGATAAAACATTTGCCATCCAGGCAGGCCGTGAAATCAGGGTTATTGTAAACCACGAAAAAATAAGTGATGAAGATGCCCTGGTTCTTACCAGAGATATTGCTCAACAGATTGAAAAAGATCTGACCTATCCCGGGCAGATTAAGGTTACTGTGATTCGTGAAACCAGAGCTGTGGGTTATGCCAAATGATTCGCATTGCCATGATTGGTGATATTATCGGTCGTCCCGGGAGAAAGATTCTGCAGGAAAAGCTTCCGTGGCTTATTGATGAGCACCATTTGGATGCGGTTATCGCCAATGGCGAAAATGCGGCCGGTGGTTTTGGTATCACTCCTGAAATTGCGGAAGATATTTTTCAATGTGGTGTTGATGTCATTACTTCGGGTAATCACATCTGGGACCAGAAGAAAATTGAGCCATATATTGAGGACCAGCCACGACTCTTAAGGCCGGCAAATTATCCGGCTGGGAATAAAGGTCGGGGGGATGTAATTATTTCCTCAAAAAATGTGCCGGAAATTAAAATTGGGGTAATCAGTCTATCCGGCAGGATTTTCATGGGCCCGTTGGATTGTCCTTTCCAGACTGTTGTCCCCTTGATTGAAAAGATGCAGGCTGAAACCAGAGTGATCATCATCGATTTTCATGCTGAGGCGACATCGGAAAAGATGGCCATGGCCTGGTACCTTGATGGGCGTGTCAGCGCCCTGGCAGGCACCCATACCCATGTGCAAACAGCTGATGAGCGCTTGCTCCCCGGTGGAACTGCCTATATTACTGATTTGGGAATGACGGGGCCGATGGATTCGGTTATCGGGATGAAGGGAGATCGGGTAATCAGTAAATTTTTAACTGCCATGCCCAATCGTTTTGAGGTGGCCAGTGAAAACATCCAGCTTCATGGGGTGTTGATAGAGGTGGATGAAGAGCAGGGTCTAGCCCAGCGGATTGCGAGGATCAAACTCAAGTTCTGATGCCTTTCTGCCGATAGCAAGGCAGGAGGACATGATTTATGCTTAGAGCTGTAGATATGCAGCAAGTGCTGCTGCAAACAACCACAGTCAGTAAAATGCAGCAGCAGGGTGCCCATGGGGCTGAAGTTGAGCTGAGCAAACTTGTCCAGCAGCAATTGCTGAAAGAAGAAAAGCAGCAGCGCGATATTCAGGAAATTAATCAAGCCGAACATCCGGTTCTGGATAATAATCCCCATAAAAAAGATGATCAGTCATCTCGCCATCCTTCCCGGAAAAGGGAATCCGCACGTGTAAAATCCAATAACTCCCAAGCTGAAACAAGCCAACCCCACCGTCGTTCAGGTGGAGTGTTCATTGATGTTAAAGCCTGACTATTTCCCCCCCCACCATTACCAGCCTGATATCCCGGTTTTCGGTATTTTTTATCAGCTCCTCCAGATCAGGAAAACGCTGGGGTGACTTTATTTGCACCGCAATCAGATCGGCTTCATATCCTGCTTCAAGCCTCCCGGTACTGTTCTCAAGGCCTAATGCTGCGGCCCCATTAATTGTTGCCATTGTTAAAATGCTGATTGCCGGAATACTGGGAAAGGTCCTGGTTATAAATCGCATCTCATCCCAGAGGCTGAGACTGTTGACACTGGTAAGGCTGTCAGTTCCCAGCGCCGGAGACAGGTCATAATCAAGCATGGTCGGCAGGTCAGGCAAGGGGTTTCCCAGTGTCTGGTTGCTGCGCAGACAGATTATCGGTTTGATAGACAGCTGGGCAAACTGTTTGAGTTGGTCTTTGCGGGCGGTGCCCAGATGGACGGCACTGATTTTATGAATGATCTGTTTTTCCAGCAGGACATCAATGGAATCTTTACCATAAGCTGGAGGTGTAAAGATCTGCCAGTCTATATGTGGGTAGAGTTTTTCAGCTATGGGGCCTTGCCCATCACGGAAAAACCGGGTTTCTGCTACAGATTCGCCCAGATGGATGGTGACTGGCAGTTTTTGCTTTTCCGCTTCGATGATCAGTTGTTTCAATAATGGCAATGATACCGTATAGGGGCTATGGGGGGCAATGCCGGACTGAACCAGCGGGTTTTTCTCTGGTACAATGGATGCTTCGGCTGCCAGCAGTTCCAGTAGTTGAAGTTGTTTCCGGGGGTCCTGGCCGATGATTTCAAGAAATTTAACGGCTCGCAAGATACCCGGTGCTGTTTCTGGAGATAGAAATATTTCCGGGCTGCGAAGATCGCCAACACAGGTTGTGCCACTTTCCAGTAAAAGTTGCTGGCCGGTTGCTAATCCGGTTCTGAAGGTTTCCATTGGAGTCACCTTCTTCACGGCAATAACTGATATTATCCAGTCTATGAAGTCCACGGTTCCTGGAACCGGGCACAGGTCGGCAAACTCGGTCAGTTCTAGATGGCAATGGGCATTGACCAATCCGGGCATAAGCAGACAATTATCCTGGAAAATGCGGATGGTATCGTAGTCATTTTCAGTGGGGATTTCACTTTGCCGAGATACTTGGATAATCCGGTTATCCTCGATGCAAACGGCCCCGTTGGCAATCAGTTTCCCCGGATAAGGCATGACCCAGGGGGCAGTAATCAGATATCTGCTGCTCACGGATTTGTCGCCGTTATGGTGAAATTGTTCAGGCTTTCTATAAGTTGTTCAAGCTCATTTCCTTGATTGTCCAGGATTTCAAATAATTCTTCCTGTTGTTGTCCTTGAGCCTGCAGACCATTCTGTTGTTGGGACATCTCCAAGGTGCTGATGTGGATAAAGTCAGCCAGATAATCACTGATCAGGTGTTCATATTCCTCCAGGTAGGGTCGCAGAAAAAGGAATTTCAATTTTTCCTGGTAATCCAGGAGTCGGCCTTTAAGTTCATTTCGAGCTTGCTGCTGAAGTTGGTTGCTGATTGTATCTCCCCATGAGCGCCTTTTACGCAGTTGTTTCAACTTGTCGGATAATAATTTGCCGATCAGTGAAAATTTTGAGACGGCGGAAAATCGTTCTGCCAATGGATTGGCAAAACTGAATTTCGGCAGTTTGCTGTCCCAGTTTATGGGTGATGGAAGATTATGCCGTTCCTGGTTGTCCACTTCGCTTCCAGTTGCCTTCTCCAGGAGAAAAAATAACGAAGTACAACGGGAGGAGTAGGCAGATTGAATCTCCTTTTCGAGGATTTGCCAGAATTGATGGATGCTGATTTCCAGTTTTTCCTGTAGTTGAGGGTGAATGACCTGTTGGAAATGTCGTTCAAGTAATTTCAGTGGTAGCAGCGGGTTGCGGTTCTTCGCCGGCAATAAATCATCAGGCAGCTGGTAGTTATCGATAATATGATGGAGAAGCGGCCGGATTCCACCCTCTTGGGCTTGATTGAACCATGATTCTATTTTCTGGTAATATTCTCGCTCGCACTGACTGGTGATTGAATTCAGTGTAGTGCCAAGCTGTTTTTCTAACTGCTTTAAGTTTTCTTTATGCTCCTCATGATTATGTACCGAGCTGTCAATCTCCTCCTGGTTCAATGAGAGAGACTTTTTCCTGACAGTGACCAGGTAATGGGCCCGACCGGCAATATGCATTATTCGGCTGTTCAGATGCTGAAGCAATGACTCGTCTGCCTGCTTGCCTGTAAGTTCCAGTAACCTGGCGGTAAAGGATTCCCAGTTTGTGGCTGAAAGCTCGAGCTTTTCAGGTTCCTCCTGCCAGAGAAGCCAACGGTTTTCCTCACTTTTTTCTAAAGGGCTTTCCTTTCTCAGCCGGTCGTAGAGATGGTAGAGGGCGGAGAAAGCGTAGCATGGCTGGTTAAATCCCAGCTCTGCCAGTTCTTGACGACAGCGGTTGAGGATCTCATCCATCTTTTCTCTGGACGGATGTTCTGCCAGATCAAAGTTGAGCACGAAGAGCAGCTTTGACGCCAGCCCCAAATCGTGCAGGTGTTCGAGCAGGTGATAATCCGCCTGACGCAGACCCATGCGGCTGCTGATAACATAAATAAGGATCGGACTGGTTGCCAGTTGCTGAATGGCAAGTGCCTGTTGTCCGGGACTGGGAGTGTCCAGTCCCTGGCAATCCTGCATGACCACATATTCTGGCAGGATGGTGAAAGGGAAAAAAACGGTTGCTTGTTCGAGAAAGGTGGAGACTGGCTCGCTGGTAATAAACTGTCTGAACTGGTCCAGCTCTTCCTGGTTGAAAGATAGGTTCTTGTCGGGGACAGATTTCAAATCTGTCCCCCATGAATAATCAGCCAAATTGTCATAGCCTGCCAGAAGATTTTTCAGCAGTTGGTAGTCTCTGTCAAAACTGCCATAGCGGGTTAACGTAGTCTTCTGTGAAAAATCTTCTAATAACTGCTTAATCCGTTGACGGTCGTCAGGTTCGAAAAGGGAAACCTCGCTTTCTTCCAGATCACTGGCAAAAAGGAAGTGGCAGCTGTTTTGGAAAAGGTTGTCAGCCTGGTCCGGCGAAATAAGAGATATTTCACCATGCAAATCATTGCCATGGTGAATTGCCGTGACAAAAGTTGTGGTTATGCCGGCTCCCATGGGAAGAATCTTCTGTCCAAGCAAAGTGTTTAATAAAGTGCTTTTTCCGGATTTTACCGGACCAATGACCGTGACCGGCAGGGAGAACTGATCGGAAAACCGAAGCAGTTCATGGATAGTGCCCAGCCATTTTTCCAGTTTCGGTTGCTCTTCCGGAATGGTGATTCGCAGGCTGCGAACGATATTATTCATTGTTTCCAGGCGTGCATGCAAACTGGAAAGCCGCGCCGGGTTGGGTGTTGATGGCATTGAAATTTCTCCAGAGGTAGAGGGATGACAATCAGAATTTGTTTCTCTTTGTAAAATAAAATTGCTTAATTGTAAAGCTACTAGTTTTGATGGCTTCAGGTTTTTTTAACCTTAACTTTCTGACTTGCATTGCCAGGGATACATCATTAGGATGCTTGGGCTTGGCTCATAGCCTGTCTGCGTGCGGCACGCACAGGCAGGCCATGGACGGTCGGCGAGAATGAGCGAGAGCCATGCCGGAACATCCGGAGACATTGCTTTAGTGCATCCCACAGTCTAGCTGTTTTTAGAGCAACTCAGAAAAATTGACCTTTAACCTTTACTGCTTGGCTGTGTCCTTTTTTACTTGTGAAAGTTCTTCTTCCTATGATAGGTAATCAAGGCGATAAACTTGGTTGATGTTTCCAATTATATATTAAAATACTAAATAATTACAGTAGGTTATGAAACACTCATCTTTTGTTCATCTGCATCTCCATACCATGTACAGCCTTCTTGACGGGGCCATTCGCCTGGAACACCTGATGAAGCGGGCCAGCGAGTTTAAAATGCCGGCCGTGGCCATTACCGACCATGGGAATATGTTCGGCGCGGTTGACTTTTACCGGATGGCGGAAAAGTACGGTATCAAACCCATTATTGGTTGTGAAGTCTATGTGGCTCCCGGGAGCCGTCATGATAGGCGTGGTGGTAAAAATCCGGATATTGCCCATCATCTGGTGCTGCTGGCAAAAAATCAACAGGGGTATAAAAACCTCTGTAAATTGGTAACTCTGGGCTATTTTGAAGGGTTTTACTATCGGCCGCGTATTGATAAGGAATTACTCAGTCTTCATAATGAGGGCTTAATCGCCCTCAGTGCCTGTTTGAATGGGGTAGTGGCGGCATATCTTAATCGTGGTGAACAACAGCTGGCGGAAGAAGAAGTGCAATTCTATCAGCAGCTGTTTGATAATCGGCGGTTTTTTATTGAACTTCAGGATAATGGAATCGCGGATCAGTACAAGGTGAATGAGCAGTTGATTGCCTTGGCCCGCAAATTTGATCTTCCGCTGGTGGCCACAAATGACTGTCATTATCTGATGGCTGAAGATGCCCGGGCCCATGAAGTTTTGTTGTGTATCCAGACCGGTAAGCACATGGATGATCCGAGTCGTATGCAGTATGGCACTGATCAGCTGTATTTTAAATCGCCTGAAGAAATGGCTGCTGGTTTTGTTGATTATCCTGAAGCTATAGCCAACACCATTGAAATTGCCGAACGATGTAATTTCAAGTTTGAATTTGGAACTTATCATCCGCCTAATTATGCGCCGCCAGACGGCCAGAGTTTAAGCGCTCATCTGGAGGATAAAAGTCGAGAGGGTTTTGCTCAGCGTCTGGATAAAATCCAAAGGTTCTATGGTGATAAGTGGAATGATGAACTGTTGGTAAAGTATAAGGAGCGGTTGGAATCTGAGCTGGCAATGATCAATGAAATGGGTTTTGCCGGTTATTTTCTGATTGTTGCTGATTTTGTTAATTATGCCCGCCGGCGCGCTATTCCAGTGGGTCCGGGCCGGGGGTCCGCGGCGGGTTCCCTGGTAGCCTTTTCCTTGAAAATTACGGATATTGATCCGCTGCCATATGGCCTGCTGTTTGAACGTTTCCTTAATCCGGAACGAATTTCCATGCCGGATGTTGATATGGATTTCTGCATTCGTGGCCGTGAAGAAGTCATTCGTTATGTTACCGAAAAATATGGGAGTGACCGGGTAGCCCAGATCATTACCTTTGGCAAAATGCAGGCGAAGGGGGTGATCCGTGATGTGGGACGCGGATTAAATATGCCTTATGCCGAGGTAGACAAAATTGCCAAGCTGGTTCCCACGGTCCTGAATATTTCTCTGGAAGAAGCGTTGAAAAAGGAAAAACGGCTGGGGGCACTCCGGAAAGGCTCCGCGAGAGAACAGCAGCTGCTGAAAATATCGCTGGCTCTTGAAGGGCTTAACCGCCACGCCTCAATCCATGCCGCCGGGGTAGTGGTTGCCAATAATCCACTGGTTGATTACCTGCCGTTGTATTCCGGACAAAACAATGAAATTGTCACCCAGTATGACATGACGAATATTGAAAAACTGGGGTTGATAAAGTTCGACTTTCTGGGATTAAAGACCTTGACGGTTATTGACAATGCCGTGAGGTTGATTAAAGCTGATGGCGCTGATTCTTTCAATATTGATGATATTCCTCTTGATGATCCGAAGACTTATAAGTTGCTGGCGTCAGGGACCACAACCGGGGTGTTTCAGTTGGAAAGCAGCGGTATGCAGTCCCTGATGCGGCGGCTTAATCCAGGAACCTTCGAGGATATTATTGCCTTGGTTGCTCTCTATCGCCCCGGTCCTTTGAATAGTGGGATGATTGATGATTTTATTGATCGTAAACATGGCAGGCAGAAAATTGAATACCTGCTGCCCCAACTGGAACCGATCCTTAAGGATACCTATGGTGTCATCGTCTACCAGGAACAGGTGATGCAGATTTCCCAGTTGCTGGCCGGTTATACCCTTGGAGAAGCAGATATCCTTCGCCGGGCCATGGGAAAGAAAAAAGCTGAAGAAATGGACCAGCAGCGACAAAGATTTATGGATGGGGCAAAAGCCAATAAAATTAATGAGAAGAAAGCCGGGGAGATATTTGACCTGATGGCAAAATTTGCCGAATACGGTTTCAATAAATCCCATTCTGCCGCCTATGCCTATATCGCTTATCAGACTGCTTACCTGAAAGCCCATTATCCGGTTGAATTTATGGCCGCTCTGCTGATGGAGGATATGCAGAATTCTGATAAGGTTATAAAAAATATTAGCGAATGCAAGGAGATGCATATTGAGGTTCTTCCTCCGGATATCAATGAAAGCGGAACCTCTTTTTCGGTGGTGAAAGAAGGAATTCGTTTTGGTTTGGCGGCAATCAAAAATGTCGGCAGTAAAGCGGCTGAAGAAATTTTTCGGGAACGTGGTGATGGTGAAAGTTTCAGCTCCATTTTTGATTTCTGCCAGCGGGTTGATCTGCACAAAGTCAATAAAAGGGTGATCGAAGGCCTGATTAAGGCAGGAGCCTTTGATTCGACTGGAATCAGCCGGGCGAAAATTGCCGCGGTGATGGAAGATGCCATTGAAACCGGCCAGCGGGTTATGCGGGATAAACAGCAGGGTCAACTTTCCCTTTTTGATCTGGGAGGTGAGGATAATGACACTGATGCCGAGCAAATATATAGTTATCCTGATATTGAGGAGTGGGATGATAAATTAAAATTGGCGAACGAACGGGAAGCTCTGGGTTTTTATATTACCGGCCATCCTCTTCAACAGTGTATAGAGGAAATGAAACGTTGCGCCGTCGCCCAAATTGGCCGGCTTTCTGCTTTCCAGGATCAATCCCGGGTTCGTATTGGCGGTCTAGTAGCCGTTGTCAGGGAAAAGCGGACGGCGAAGGGCAAACTTATGGGGTTTATTACCCTGGAAGACCTTACGGGGACTGTTGACGTGACTTTATTTCCTGATGCCTTCCAGCTGGCTTCTCCCTACATTGACAGTCAGGAGCCGCTGATTATCGAAGGGCGGGTTGAAATTGATGATGAGAGAGGAAAGGCGAAGGTTGTGGCCACAGCAGTGATGAGTCTTAAGGAAGCTACTGCAAAAATGGTCAGTCGAGTTGTCTTTGCCTTGAATCATAATCTATTGACCGTCAGTAAATTAAATCTTTTCCAGGGCATTTTATCTCGCTGCCGGGGCGACTGCCCGGGATATGTAACTTTAAGGAAGGATGATTGTGAAATAGTGCTTTCTCTCTCAAACGACTACAGTGTTAAGCCCAGCAGTGAGCTGATGCAGGAAGTTGATGCCTTGTTTGGCTGCAGTGTGGTGGATTTTGAGGCTTGATCGTCTAGAGAAACCGGTAATCGAGTTTTTAAAATATTGCGTCAACTTTCTGAGTTGTGAAAAAACACCTGTCTGCCGACAGGCAGGGCTTGAAAAAATGTGCTTCAAGGATATTCCGGCATGGCTCTCGCTCATTCTTGCTGCACATCGTGTGCAGCTCCGAGGTGCCCGCCGCGAATCACCGTCGTGGTGATTCGTTCGGCGGTCAATGCCGCCTGCCTGTCGGCAGACAGGCTGTGAGCCAAGCCCGAATATCCTGATAATGTCTCCTGGCAACACAAGTCAGAAAGTTGAGATATTGCAATTATCCACTGATAATGTAACCTAAGCTGAGTATTAGCGGTTAGCCATTAGCATTTAGCTTTTAATAATCAGGGCTTTACGTTGATTAGTAACAAAACCCATCGGGTGAATATGTATAATATTAAATATCTTGTAATTATTGAGCTAATCGCTAAGTGCTAAAAGCTAATCGCTTAATTTAGGTGTAATAACCCGATAATCTTGACGGGCAGCAGCAAGATCAATTGGCTTGGATTCCTTTTTGTTAGGAAACCGACCACTGATGATTTTTATAGGAAGGAATAGACTGATGATGCACAACAGAAATAGATGGTGTATGGCTGGGCTGATTTTTTTAACGTTTCTTTTCTGCTTATCCATTTTGTCAGGGTGCAGTAAAAATCCTGAACAAAAAAAAGCAGATCATCTACAGCGGGCACTGGAGTATGTGAAAGCGGAAAAATATAAAGAGGCCCGAATTGAATACCTGAATGTGGTGCAAATTGACCCCAAAGATGCCAGGGTTCATTATCAACTGGGGGAAGTGTACCTTAAATTACAGCAGCCGAAACAGGCTGTGCGTGAATTTTATAATGCCGTAACCCTTGATCCTGAGATGGCTGAGGCTAATTTGAAACTTGCCGGATTTTACCTGCTGGCAGGGAAATACGATGAGTCCATGAAAAAGGTCCAGCTGGTACTGGCAAAAGAGGCGAATAATATTGAAGCGTTGATGATTCTTGGCCATTTACATGCCCGTAATCGTGCCCTGGAGGAAGCGGAGAAAGCATATCAGCAGGCGTTAAACCAGGGGCCGGATAGGGTGAATACGCATATTATTCTTGGCAATTTTTACGGACAACAAAAGAAGTTTGAGCTGGCATTCGTTCATTTGAAAAAAGCGGTATCCCTTGACACCGAAGGAATGAACGCTTCTTTAGCCCTGGCCCGCATGTATGTTATTGCCGGCAAGAAACTTGCAGCCCAGCAGTTGTATGAATCTCTGGTTGAGAAAAATCCTGGCAATAAAGGCCTGCGGATGGTTCTGGTTAATTTTTACATGTCCCAGTTACAGAATTTACAAAAGGCAGAAGCAACGTTGCAGGATATGGTTTCACAATCTCCTGAAAATGCTGATGCAATGCTGATGCTGGGTGATTTTTACCAGAAAGTGGGTAAAACTGATCAGGCTTTATCAGCCTTTAAACAGGCAGTTAAGGCTGATGCCAAGTCGGAACCGGCCAGACTCAAGCTGGCGGAGTTGTACCTGGATCAGAAACAGGCAGATCTGGCCGAACCGCTGGTGCAGGAAGTATTATCCAGTAATGAGAAAAACTATCATGCCAGATACCTGCGGGGACGGTTGCTGCTTGGTGAAAAGAAGATTCTTGATGCCACTGCTGATTTTCGTTATGTGGTTGAAAATCGGCCAAACTTTGCTCCTGTACATTATTATCTTGGTTTGGCCATGTCTGCTGACGGAAACTTGAATCAGGCAATAAGTGAACTGGAGAAAGCCAGAGAATTGGCTCCCGGTAACCTGAATACCAGTTATCAACTGGCGCGACTTGCCTATTTACAGCGGCAATTTGATGAGGCATTTAAGCTGATTAAAGAAGTTCTGGCTGCCCAGCCCAAAAACTACCGGGCCCTTGATCTGCAGGGGAAAATTCTGGTTGCCCAGCGTAATGGCTCCGGGGCTTTGAAAGTATACACTAAGATGATTGTTTTACAGCCTGACAACCCTAGTGGTTACGCTCAGCGGGGTTTATTGCTGCGACTGCAGAAAAAATATCCCCAGGCGCTGGCCGATTACCAGAAAGCCTTATCGCTCAATCCACAGCTCAAAGATGTTGCGGCTGAAATTGTTGCCGTTCATATGATCAATAAACAGCCGCATCAGGCATTAGCCTTCTGCCAGACGTTACTCGAACAGGATCCCAATGATGCGTTTGCTGACAATCTGATGGGGAGAATATATGTAAGCACTAATAAGTTGGAATTGGCGAAAAAATCTTTTGAAACCGCAATCGGAAAAAATTCCAATCTTCTTTCTTCCTATGTTTATTTAGGTGGTGTATACCAGCGACAGGGAAAACTTGCCGAAGCTGAGAAAAAATATGAGCAGGTTGTTGCCGTAAATCCCAAAGTTCTTTCTCCTTATATGCTGCTTGGAATTATCCGTGAACAGACAAAACATTATCAGGAGGCGATGAAAACCTATGAGGATGCTTTGCAGGTTAATTCTGAGTTTGTGCCGGCAATGAATAACCTGGCCTGGCTCTATGCGGAACATGGTGGTAATATTGATCAGGCTTTATCACTGGCTGAAGATGCTAAACGTCTGCGTCCTGATGATCCCCGGATAACTGATACCCTGGGATGGATTTATTATAAGAAGAATGTCTTTGGCCGGGCTTCTGTCTACCTGCGGGAAGCGGCTGAAAAACTGGGTGAAAATCCGGTGGTATACTATCATTTGGGAATGGCCTTGGCCAAAGGTGGTGACTCGGCAGCTGGAGCTCGCTCACTGGAACATGCACTTTCCTTGTCATCGACATTTGATGGTGCCGAGGAAGCCAGGAAAATGTTAAAAGAGATGTAACTATTCAGCTCCAAGACCGGGAGACAGATTAAATTTTTCTCTATGGTTTATTCAGTTGGATTTATAAACCTGATGATGGAAGCAAAAATTATATGTCCTCCAGATGAGAAAAATAAAATCTGTCCCCTGAAGGAAAAAGCCGGTTTATAGTGATATGCTGAATAGTTACAAAGAGATGTAACTTTAGCTGATATCCAAATTGTTTGAATACGGGGATAGAATTCAATTCTGTCCCCTTCGAAGAGGGCGAAGTATATTAACTTTTTGGGTGGAAAAGAGAGAGGTAAAATGGGTTTAGAACGTCAAGTGAAGAGCATGTTGAATGAGCATGCACAAGTGCAGTTAAATCCTTCGCGAAAAGCGCTGATCCAGGCAACAGTGGAAAATCGTGAAGTCATTGTTGCCGCTAACGGGGCCGTGGCAACTTGGACGCCACCTGAATCAACCGGACGAAGTCCCAAGGACACCGTTATTGTCAAAAGGGCGGTAAGTGAGGGGAATATTGACTGGGACTCTCCCAACAATATACCCATTGATGAGGAAACCTTTAACAGGCTTTTTGCCGATGCTCTGGCTACCCTTTCTCGGAAGGAGTGTTTGTATGTGACTGATCGGGTGATTGGTGCTGATGCCACTTATGCCTTGCCCACCAGAACCATATCCGATTTTTCCCTGGCGGCCCTTTTTACTGATAATATGTTCCGGGAAGTTCCGGAGAATATGGAACAGAGCATTTTTGCCGGGCGTGGTTTTACCCTGCTGGTGCTGCCCTATGACAAACTTGACCGTCAGCGCTATGATGGGCGGCTGAGGAAAATGCCTGGGGGGATGACCAGCAACATGGCGGTGGCCATGGATATGGATCGTTCCATGGGTATTGTTTATGGTTCAGCCTACTGTGGCAGTATTAAAAAACTGATGTTTACGGTGATGAATTATTATCTTCCGGCTGAAAATATTTTACCCCTCCATTGTTCGGCCAATGAAGGTCCTGATGGTGATATAGCCCTGTTGCTGGGTTTGTCCGGGACTGGTAAAACGACTCTTTCTGCCGACCATGAAAGAGCTTTACTTGGTGATGATGAGCACGGCTGGAGTGACAGGGGTATCGCCAACTTTGAAAATGGTTGTTATGCCAAGCTGATTAATTTAGATCCACAGAAGGAACCGGAGATATATGATGCCATCATGCATAAATCTCCCTATCTCGAGCATGGGTCAATTGTTGAAAACGCGATGATTTATCCCTCGGGACATTTTGATTTTGATGATGACCGGATTACCCCCAATTCCCGGGGTTCGTATCTGCTCTCCTGCCTGGAAAACATTAAAAAATCATCCGTTGGCACTCATCCATCAACAATTCTCTTTTTGACTGCCGATGCCAATGGTGTGCTTCCGCCTATATCCAGATTGACGCCGGCCCAGGCCATGACCTGGTTCCTGATGGGTTATACCAGTAAACTTGCCGGTACGGAAACCGGCATCGTGGAGCCGGTTACTACCTTTTCCCGCTTTTTTGGGGAACCGTTTATGCCCCGAAATCCGGATGTTTATGCCTCGATGCTGGGTGAGCGAATGAAAGCTCATGGTGCCGAAGTGTACCTGGTGAATACCGGTTGGAGTGGAGGACCTTATGGTGTCGGTCACCGGATGGATATTGATGTAACCAGAAGTCTGGTACGGGCAGCGTTGAATGGTGAGTTGAAAAAAGTGGACTATAATAACGATGAGCTGTTCCACATTCAGGTGCCGCGGAGTTGTCCCGGGGTGCCGGCCGAAATTTTGAATCCTCGGGATACCTGGTCTGATAAAGAGGCGTATGATCAGCGAGCCGGCAAACTGGC
>JAYEKE010000082.1 GCA_034660915.1 Pseudomonadota bacterium | reverse complement strand
TTATTTCTTCAGCAATTTTCTCACTGACCCCCTGGGAAGCAGCTGCCATGCCCGCTCATGAAGGTAGTATATGATCATTTTGGTAACAACCTCCACGCCCGCAATTGAAATGGCAAAAGCAGTTTTGCCCGTAATCAGGTAAACAATGGCAAACGTTGTACATGTTGCCACTAAACGCCATGATAATGCTTTAAAGATGCTTCGCAAATGTGATTCTCGATATACAGGATTTTCTGGCTTCAACATGAAATTTTTCCCCGGCGCAAAATATTAACCAACATATCTTTACAGAATAGCATAATACGAAACAATATGGCAGAAGCAATCAAAAAACCAAACCCATAAAATAACAAATAGCTTGAATTCACGAAAAAAGGGTAAAAAAAAACTCTAATTAGGGAAAAAACTTCCACATTCATTTTTCCCCTCCGGAGTTGGTCCCGGTTACATCTCTATCCTTGCCAAGGTCCTTCTCCCTGATCAACCATAGTTCCTGACCATCAAGAACCAATTTTGCCGTTTGCCATACTTTTGGCATTTATGGTACATACGGGAAATGGAAAAGACTATTACTCTCAGCCAGGAACCTGCTCCCGGGGCTCACCTGCTCTGTTTTCGGGGCGATCTGGTAACCTTCACCCTGAATCTCTCATCACCTTTGCCCGGCTACGCCTGGCTGCGCACTAATCTCGGCCAGGCGGACATCGGCCGCCGGGAAATCATCCGCCAGGTGGAAGCGGAAGAATCACCTCTCGGCCGCGACTGGTTTGACCTGCCGATGGAACGGCTCGATGAATGCCGTCACCAGCTGACCGTCCCTCTGCTGGAAGTCGGTCACTTTGCCGGAAAATGTCTTTTCATTCCTGAAGGTAAGAATGCCCCTCTCTGGCCGGACGGTGACAACACCATCATCAATATTGAGCCGGCTGACACCTGCGGCGCCAATACTATTTACAATACTTTTATCCGCCAGTTCGGTCCCAACAAAAAAGCCAGAATCACCCCGAACCAAAATGAAAAACACTGCATTGAAGACCTTGACCGGCACCACTACGCCGCCATCCCGCCATCCGGAACCTTTCGTGACCTGATTGTCGAGCTTGATTTCATCATCGGCAAGCTGGGTTGCCGGATTATTCAACTGCTACCCATTTATCCGACCCCGACGACTTTCGCCCGCATGGGACGTTTCGGCAGCCCTTACGCGGCCCTTGATTTCACCTCGGTAGATCCGGGTCTGGCGGTTTTCGACCCCAAAGCCACCCCTTTGGAACAGTTCGGGGAATTGGTTGATGCCATTCACGCCCGCCAGGCGGTACTTTTCATCGATATAGCCCCCAATCATACGGGCTGGGGCGCCCTTATTCATGCCACCCACCCTGAATGGCTGGTCAGGGACGAGGAAGGTCGCATTGAAGTTCCAGGCGCCTGGGGAGTCACCTGGGCTGATCTGACCCGCCTTGATTACCGCCGGCACGAACTCTGGCGTTACATGGCGGAAGTTTTTCTCACCTGGTGCCAGCGGGGGGTGGACGGCTTCCGTTGTGATGCCGGCTACATGATTCCGGTGGCAGCCTGGAAATATATCATTGCCAAAGTCAGGGAACAATACCCGGACACGGTTTTTCTCCTGGAAGGACTGGGAGGCAAGATATCGGTCACCGAAGAGTTGCTGAATAACGCCAATTTCAACTGGGCTTATTCCGAACTATTCCAAAATTATGATCGGGGTCAACTCGAATTCTACCTGCCGGAAGCGCTGCATATTTCCACCGGCAAGGGCATTATGGTAAATTTTGCCGAGACCCATGACAATAATCGACTGGCGGCCACTTCCAAGGCCTACGCAAGAATGCGGACCGCCCTTTGCGCCCTTTGTTCCCCGAATGGTGCCTTTGCTTTTACCAATGGAGTCGAATGGTTGGCCAGCGAAAAGATTGACGTCCA
Organism: Pseudomonadota bacterium; assembly: GCA_034660915.1. NCBI lineage: Bacteria > Pseudomonadati > Pseudomonadota > Pseudomonadota bacterium. The sequence goes on along the minus strand of JAYEKE010000082.1, from coordinate 1,842 downwards.
TGAAGCCTCATCGTTAAACTGGGGAGCAGAAAACAACCTGGTGGAACATATCCGCCGGCTGAACGCCATCCTCGCGGTTCATCCAACTTTTTACGGCCAGGTAGAGCTGCGCTTAATACAGGAAGGCGAGGGAAATTTTGTTGTCCTGAGCCGCTACCAGCCAGCCGATGGTACTTTTTTACTGATTATGGTCAACCTGAACCTGGAACAGAAAATAAATGCCGCCTGGTACTATCCGGCAGCCATTTCGACTAAACCGGAGTTCATAGATCTTTTAAGCAGCCGGAAAATAACCGTGGCTGAGCATGAGCATAAGCAGTTCCTGGAGCTTGAACCCGGCCAGGCTATCTGCCTTTCAGCTGATTTTCATGATCTTGAACTGGTCAACCAGGCGCTGGCAAAACCTTTCATCCCGGCAAAATCCCAGGAGATCCAGGCCCGGCAGGCCAAAGCCCTGGAAATTCATTGCCACTATCACGGCTTTGACCAACTGACGACATTCAATCTATCTGAGGCAGTGTTTAAATTAACAAATAATCCTGAAACCTACTGCCGGGAATGCAATCCCCACAGTGAGGAATCACGGGTTGTGAGCTGGAGTTGGCCCGTTGACAGCCAACGGGAAGTGATGATCCCTCCGGATCATTTCCTTCTGGTGCGCAGCCCCTTTCCTTTTCGGGCATCCTTAAGGGAGGAACAAAAAACCCTTGGTAGCGAAAAGAGCCTGCGGACTGAAGATGCTAATCATTTTGTCCTGTTCAAGCCCCTGGAAATTCCCTCCGCTCATCGTCCACTGGGTTTAAAGCTAACTGTATATAACCTGGAAAAAACTGAGCATCTCGAGGCCCCGCTGCTGCTTTTATCCAGGCTCGATGATGTCCGGGTCAAGAAACAATTCAACCGGGAAGAGATTCTGCACACACCGCTTTTGTTCCTGGAAACCAACGGCCGGGGCGCGATGATGCGGACCAGTATTCTCTGGTCCAGAATCAACAGCCGCTACGACGCCCTGCTGGCGGCCAATCTTGACCCTGAAATCCCTGTAGGCCGGCAGATAATGTTCAGCCGCTGCCGGGCCTGGATAGTTTTTCAGGGCTATTCTCAGGCCGTAAATGGTGACTGCCTGCATTCCTTTATCTTTGACTATCACGCAGCCGGCCAGTGGAACTATCGGATTCCCACCGGCCAGGGTGAGCATGTGCACCTGATGGTCACTATGGAAATGGTTTCAGGAACCAACAAAATCCGCCTGACATTCAGCCGGCCGGAAGTTAGTGACAATGATCGTCATCTGGACCGGCAGGAACGAATAACCCTGATCCTGCGGCCGGATATTGAAGATCGCAATTTTCATCAAACCACTAAAGCCTACCTGGGAGCTGAAAGCCAGTGGCCGGCAGCGGTCAGCTGCCGGGAAGATGGTTTCATTTTCAAACCAGCAACAGACCACTGGCTGCAGACAATCATTTCAGCCGGCCGGTTTATCCAGCAGCCTGAATGGTTGTATATGGTTCATCGCCCGCTTGAGGCTGAACGAGGTCTTGACCCGGATTCCGATCTCTTCAGCCCGGGCTATTTCACCGCCACCCTGGCCGGAAGTGAAACGGTGGAACTGGCAGCAGAAGTCCTGACCGAAGATGAATCACCAACCGGAAAAACGGGGTTGAGGAAAATAGAAAGTTCAGTTGCTGAAGATGAAAATGACGGAAAACCAATCACGCTTGAAAAAGACCTTGAACTGGCGCTGGAACATTATCTGGTCAAACGGGGCCGGCTTAAATCCGTCATTGCCGGCTACCCGTGGTTTCTGGACTGGGGCCGCGATTCACTGATTGTCACCCG
>JAYEKE010000081.1 GCA_034660915.1 Pseudomonadota bacterium | reverse complement strand
CCAGTGCTTCCCCAGCCTGTTTGAACTCTTCTCCGTTATTTCCCAGTTTTGTCAGCAGAATATCAGTAGTCTTGCGCTTGAATACCGGAAAATAAAACGATCCTCCAGGGATACCGCCATAATTTGTCAATTGTCCGTTCCTGCTTGTATGGGTGGCATTGATCAGGTAGTGAAGGATAATGATTTTGCTGACCAGGGAGATGACCGGTTCCTGAGGGCAGGAAAAAGCCAGCTCTGGATAGGAGATGGTATAGGGACGCTGGAAGAATGACAGGGCAATGATTCCGTCCTGCTTATTATAGCTTATTTCGGGGTGGGTATCCAGATAGCTGATATCTGCATTTCTGAATTTCTCCGCGGCCAGGGCGAAAGTTTGCTGGTAATTTTTCTGTTTTTGCATGATTATTGAAACCAGGAAAAGGTTAAAGTCCGCGCATCCATTCTTCCCGTAAAGGGAGATTGCCGGCCAGGGCTTCATCAATCATTGCCAGTGCGGCTTCGCGGTCCTTGGGAGAGTGAATTTTAATGGGAAGATAATTGGAGGCGTGATTGGCCATAAACATTCCCCGGCTTAAGTGGGTATGGGCGATCATTTCACGCAATTCCAGCAATAATCCACGTTTATCCGGTAAACTGAAAGATCCTTCCTGGAGCTGCCGGTCCAGTTCCGTGCCAGGTACAACCATGGTGACCAATGCCCCGACATATTTAGGATCAATGGCACTCAATAATTCCCCCGTGTGACGAGCATGAATCAAAGATCTCTGGGCACCGGCAATGCCAATCATGACTGTGGTTGACAGGACCATGCCGGCGGCCTGGGCTTTCAGACATAAATCCAGGGTGTCATTTGCCGTGGTTCCTTTGTTAATGGCTGCCAGAGTTTGGTCATCACCGCTTTCAAGGCCGTAATAGATGATCCCAAGTTTTTCCTCTCGCAAAGCCTGCAACTCAGGAAGACTCTTTTTACGGATGGATTTTGCCGAGGCATAAATACCAATACGGGTGAGCCGCGGTATTTCAGTGTTAATCATTTGTAAAAGTGCCAGTAAACGGGGAAAAGGAATAATCAGTGCATCCCCATCGGTGATAAAAAGCCGGCGGGTTCGAGGGTATGCCTGGTTAGCGTAGCGGATATCTGCCAGCAGGGTTTCCTCATCCTTGATCCGGAAACGAACCCCCCGGTAAGTCGGGCAGAATGAACAGCGGTTATGAGAACAGCCAACAGTTGCCTGGAGGATGATACTTCTGGCTTCGCTTGGCGGGCGGATAATATTTCCTTCGTAATGCATCATATTACTTCCTAAACTGAGCGATTAGCAGTTAGCTGTTAGCAATTAGCCTTTAATAATCAGGACTTTACGTTGATTAGTAACAACACCCATTGGGTGAACATGTATAATATTAGACATCTTGTAATCATTGAGCTAATAGCTAAGTGCTAAAAGCTAAACGCTTAATTCAGGTACTTATTTGTCCTTGACTTCTTTCATTTCTTGAATCTCAACTTTCTGAAGTTGTTCTGAAAACAGTTGCAAGAAATTTCCAGGGATGATCCGGCATGGCTCTCGCCCATCCTCGCCGGCCGTCCATGGCCGGCCTGTGCGTGCCGCACGCAGACAGGCCGGCTTGTGAGGACACCGCTAAAGCAATGTCCCCGATTGTCCGCCGCGAATCACAATGTGGGACAGTTTTAAAAACTGTCCCAACCCAGGCGGCCAATACCGCCTGCCTGTCGGCAGACACGGCTATGAGCCAAGCTCGAACATCTGGTAATGGTTCTCTGGCAATGCAAGTCAGAAAGTTGAGTTGAATTTTTCCCGGCTTTCTATTACTATAGCAGCTTCTAGCAGTGCCAGGCGGTTGAGCTGAAAATTGCTTAAGTTTGGCGCTATATAGCATAATCATCAGGTATAGTGCAACAATGAGATCAGGCTTTAAACATTTTTTTATGGGAGTGTCCGGTGAAAATCAAAACAGTCAGGTTTACTAAAAGCGTAGTTGATGTCACCGGGGTACCCGATGACCCTTTGCCCCATATAGCCATCGCCGGTCGTTCTAATGTCGGTAAATCTTCATTGATAAATTCCTTGTTGCGGCGGAAGTCGCTGGCGCGAACCAGTTCAAGCCCCGGTCGTACCCGGATGATAAATTTTTTTCTCGTCAATGAATCTTTCTACCTGGTGGATCTGCCTGGCTATGGTTATGCATCGGTAGATTATCAAACCAGGCTTTCATGGGGGCCGCTGGTACACGATTATCTTGATTTATCGACGCGGTTGGAACGGGTGATCATGCTTCTTGATATTCGCCGTAATTTAACTGAAGGCGATGGTCAATTACTGCAGTGGCTGGCAGTTAATCAAAAGCCATTGACACTGGTGCTGACCAAAGCCGATAAATTTAAAGCTTCCAGGCGGGCGAATCAGGTGCGTCAGTGGCAGCGGGAGTTGGAGGCCGCGGGTATCAGAGAAACACCGATTGTTTTTTCAGTGCCCAAAAAACTGGGTCGTGACCATTTACTGGAAGTGATGGCAAAATCGGTGGAGGCCTGATTTTGCCAGCTCCAAGACGGGGAAAAACCGCTTCTTCCTACCTCATGGCTGGGGAGCGGGGTGCAGTGGTTAAAGAGTGGGGTGGCCGTTATCCAGTAGCCTTGGGATATCCCAATGTTTATCAGGTCGGCATGGGAAACCTTGGCTTTCTTTCCATGTATGCCATCTTGAATGCCCATCCTCATATAGTAGCCGAACGGTTTTTTCTGCCGGAAGGTGGCCGGAAAAATTTGCCGTTACTTACCCTTGAATCAGGGCGGCCACTATCAGCTGCCCGGCTGATTCTTTTTTCTATTTCCTTTGAACGTGATTATCTGCATGTACTTGAAATCCTGAAATCCTCAGGATTAGCTTTGCTGGCTGATGACCGGCAGCCTGCAGATCCCCTGGTTATGGTGGGAGGGGTGGCAACCTTTATTAATCCGCTGCCTCTATCCCCTTTTGTTGATGCTTTTCTCCTCGGTGAGGGAGAAAGGCAGGTTCCCCAGGTGATGGAATTGCTGCTGGCTGGCCAGCAAATGAAAAAATCAGAGTTGCTGTTATCGCTTTCCGGGGTACCGGGTGTTTATTTTCCAAATTCAGCCAGGGAGAAATCGGTTAAAGACTATGCGCCGGTGAAAATTCCTCATTGTTCTGATCTGGATCGGTTTATTCCCACTTCAGTGGTGACGACAGCTGGTTCTGCAAGTCCCCTGTCAGCTTCCTATCTGGTGGAAATTAATCGTGGCTGCCCCCGTGGTTGCCGGTTTTGTGCTGCCGGGTTTGTTTATCGCCCTTTCCGCAACCGTTCCCTGTCCTGTCTGCAGTCGATCTTTGCAGGTGCCATGGAGAATGGTTACCGTCATTTTGGCCTGATTGGTTCGGCCCTTGGTGATTATCCTCATTTGAACGAGTTGTGTTCCTGGCTGGTGCAAAAGGGCGCTACTTTCAGCCCGGCCTCATTACGGGTGGATTGCCTTAATGCGGAATTGCTGGAATTGTTGCTGGCTGGGGGGGTGAAAACCCTTACTGTCGCACCTGAAGCTGGATCTTCCAGGCTGCGTAAACTGATACATAAACAATTGAATGAAGATCAAATTCTGGCTGCATCCCGGCTGGCGGTGATGTCCGGTATCTACCAGCTTAAACTGTACTTCCTTATGGGGTTGCCAGCGGAAACCGTAGAAGATTTGGATGATATTTTCCACTTGGTGAGCAAAATCAGAAAAATTATGCTTGATCATCGACAATCGAAGCAAAAAAGTATTCAGCTTACCATAAGTATTAATCCTTTTATTCC
>JAYEKE010000080.1 GCA_034660915.1 Pseudomonadota bacterium | reverse complement strand
ATCTTGACGGTGAAATTATTCCGGTTCTGGAGGGGATAAATCTGTCAGTCAGCGTTGGTGAGCGGCTGGCTATCTGCGGGGAATCCGGCGCCGGTAAGAGTACTCTGCTCCAGATTATGGGAGCCCTTGACCAGCCAACTTCCGGTAATCTTTTATTTTCTGGTACTAATGTATTCAACTGGTCCCAGGAGAAGCTGGCCGGCTGGCGGAATGCCAGAGTGGGCTTTGTCTTTCAGTTTCACCATCTGTTGCCTGAGTTTACCGCCTTGGAAAATGTCATGATCCCATCCCTGATCCGAGGTGACAGCCGCAAAACTGCCGATATGTCAGCCCGTAGTATTTTGACCCGAGTGGGTTTGTCGTCACGTTTACACCATAAACCGGGAGAACTGTCCGGAGGTGAACAACAACGGGTGGCACTTTCCCGGGCTCTAGTTCTTAACCCCCCACTGATATTGGCTGATGAGCCGACGGGAAACCTTGATCGTAAAAACAGTCTGGAAGTGGAGAACTTGTTGTTTGAACTGAATAAAGAATTAGACCTGGCTCTGGTTGTGGTAACCCATAGCCAGCGCCTTGCTGACCGTATGGGTAGAATTATTTATCTTGAAGACGGGTTAATGAGAGAAGGTACAGCTTAGTGACTCGTCAGTTTTTATCCACTATTTTTTTTTCTGTCCTTTTTATCCTCGCTTTCATCCTGTCTCCGGGGTTAGCCAGGTCTGAAAATTTTGATTATAATGGTTATCCCGTTGCCCGAGTGGTGGTTTTAGGAAATCAGAAGGTAGCCAAAAAGGCTATCCTCGATAAAATGAAGACCAGGCCGGGATCTATATTCTCAGATATTCAACTTGACGATGACCTGAAAGCTATTTATTCGTTGGGGTTTTTTGAGAATATCCTGATGAACCTGACTGCCTCAGGGGAGAAAGTAGAAGTGGCGGTGGTGGTGGTGGAAAAGCCTTCTGTTGCCTCAATCGTCATCAAGGGAAATCGTAAAATAAAAAGGAAAGACCTGCTTAAAGAAATTACCGTCAGGACATTTGCTATCCTTAGTGCTGAGAAAATTTCTGCAAGTGAGGAGAAAATCCGCGTTTTTTATCATGATAAGGGCTTTTTTTCTGTTACGGTCAAAACTAAAATTAAACCGGCAGCAAAAAACCGGGTTAAGGTTATCTTTTCCATCCGGGAAGGTCGGAAGAGCTATGTGAAAAAAATCCGCTTTCATGGAAATGATGTTTTTGGTGACTGGCGTTTGCGACGACAAATTCAGACCAAAACCTACTCATTTTTTCTGACCTGGGCTACTGACGCCGGCATCCTGAAGCAGGAAATGCTTGAGCAGGATGTAAGCCTGTTAAAATCATTCTATCTCAGCAAAGGATATGTCCAGGCCAGAATCGGAAAAGCAAAAATATCCTTGAGTGATAATAAAAAATGGATATATCTGGACTTTGATGTCCATGAAGGGGATGTTTTCAGCCTGGGTGATATAGATATCAAGGATGAAGAACTTGATCCGGAAAAAAAGAAAAGGATTATCGGCAGACTCAAGGGCAAGAGCGGAGAGGTGTTCAGTAATAAAAACCTCCATGATGATATTGAGAAGCTGGATACCTATTATGCCGATCAGGGATATGCTTTTGTGGATATCAATCCCCTCACCAGCGTTGATCCAGATAAGCGTCAAGTTAAGATCAAATACAGTGTTGACCGTGGGAAACAGTTTCATTTCGGTCGTATTGAGATTAATGGCAATACCAAGACCAGAGATAAAGTTATTCGTCGGGAACTCCGTTTTGGTGAAGGTGATCTCTACAGCGCTTCCCGGCTGAAAAGAAGTCGTGAGCGATTAACAAATACCGAATTTTTTTCTGAAGCTGATATAAAAACAAATCCAGGTGCTGATGAGACCATGAATGTTGACGTTTCCGTGGTTGAGGGGCAGACGGGATCTTTCAGTGTCGGCTTGGGTTACAGCACGGTTGATTCAATTATCGGCATGGCCAGTATTTCCAAGAAAAACTTTCTTGGCAAAGGCTGGGATATGGCTTTTCATGTGGAACTTTCCGGCAGCAGGAGTTTGTATAATATCAGTCTGACCGACCCCTATTTTCTCGACATTCCCCTGTCTGCCGGTTTTTCCATTTACAATGAAGAAGTTGAATATGATGCCTATGATACTAAACAAAAGGGATTCAGGGTTACCTTCGGCAAACCCATTGGTGAATATACCAGCTGGTCCATGGGCTATCGCTTGGAAACCGTTGAAATTGATAATATAGATTATTATGTATCTGATTACATCAGGGATGAAGAAGGAACCACCACCACAAGTCAGGTCTATTTCAGTCTTATTCGCGACAAGCGTGACAATTATCTCTTCCCTCGCCATGGTTACCGACTGAAGGGAACCACAGTCCTGGCCGGTGGGCCACTGGGATTTGATAATAAATATTATAAATTTATTTTTGAGGCGCATAAATTTTTTCCCTTTAAATGGAACAGCGCTTTTCATCTGAAAGGATTGTTCGGATATGCTGACGGGTTTGGCGGTGAGGAGTTGCCTCTGTATGAACGTTTTTACGTCGGGGGGATGAATTCAGTCAGGGGTTTTGAATATGGTGAGGCCGGTCCGGAAGATGAATATGGCAATGTTGTCGGCGGAACCAGTGAATTGTATTTCAATACCGAATGGATTTTTCCGCTGATCAAAAGTATGGGGCTCAGGGGGGTGGTATTTTTCGATGCCGGCAAGGCGTTTGATGATGACGAGTCAATTGATTTTGATCTGCGCCAGAGTGTTGGAATTGGTATCCGCTGGAAATCACCCATGGGACCATTGCGGGTTGAATGGGGATATAACTTAAGTCCTGAAGATGATGAAAAAAGCAAGGTCTGGGATTTTTCGGTCGGGGCATTTTATTAATAGGTTGAAGCAAGCCCGAACATCCTGCAATGTATTCATGTCAATGTAAGTCAGAAAGTTGAGGTATAAATAAATCTTTTATTCTGAAAGGAGTCTATCAATGAAACATGACAAAATCTTTGGAATTTTACTGTTGGCGGCGTTTATCATGCTTGCCTGTCCTTTGCTCAGTTTTGCCCAAAAGGCGTCGGGGCTGAAAATTGCCTATATAGATTTACAGAAAGTAATGGGTTTGTCTGAAGCAGGAAAACAATCCCGTGAAATCCTGGAAAAAAAGCGGGCTGATCTGGGTAAAAAAATCAAAGAACTGGAAATGCAGCTTAATCAGAAGAAGACAGATCTCGAACGCCAGGGGATGATGCTCAGTGCTGCTGCCAGGGCTGATAAAGAAAGTGAATATCAGAAAGAAGTCAGAAATTTCAAGCTGTTTGTTTCTGACTCTGAAAAGGAGCTGAAAAAAACCTACCAGGAGCTGACCAAGTCTATCCTCAAGGAGCTTGAAAAGGTTATTGTCAAGTTCGGTAATGAGGGTAACTACAGTATGATCCTGGGTAAGCAGGAGAGCAGTATTTTTTACGCTGATAAAACCTATGATATTTCCCAACCGGTTATTGATGCTTATAATCTCTGGAAAAAAGAACAGAGCGCAGCTGAAAAGAAAAAATAGAAGTAACTATCCAAGTACTTTTTTCACCACCCGTTCGCTATGCTCACTTGAGAGCACGGAGAACACAGAGATTAAACGCCGCTTTATACTTTTAGAGTGATACTTCAATGTAACAATCCCGATAGCAATTTAGCTTTCGATGGAACTAAATTCGCCACTTGGCTGCCAGCAGGCAGATGGATGTTAAAGAAAGTTTTTTCTCTGTGACCACTGTGTACTCTGTGGTGAAAATCTTGTGATGAATAGTTGCAAATAGA
>JAYEKE010000079.1:80738-88226 GCA_034660915.1 Pseudomonadota bacterium | reverse complement strand
ATTAAATCAAGGGATATTTTTTCCTTATTCTCTCTTCTATCAGGGGATGTACCAAATCGGAGACCGTCCCGCCCAGGGATGCCAGCTCTTTGACAATCCGCGAACTGACATACATATAGGTATCTTTGGACATCATAAAAAAAGTTTCAACTGAAGGGGCAAGATTGCGATTCATTAAAGCCATCTGAAATTCATATTCAAAATCAGATACCGCCCGCAAACCGCGGATAATGGCGTGGGCATTCATTTCCTGAACGTAGTTGATCAACAACCCGTCAAAGGTTGATACTTTTATCCGTGGATTATCGGAGAATATTTCCTCAATCATTTCCATTCGTTCGCGAACAGTGAAAAGGGTGTTTTTGTCCTGGTTGCAGGCAACCGCCACATAGAGTTCATCAAAAACTTTAGCTCCCCGAGCGATAAGGTCAATATGTCCGTTGGTAACCGGATCAAATGAACCGGGATAAATAGCAATTTTAGTGCAGGCCATGTTGATTCATTCCTTGTTTTGACAAATTATAAAAGTTACAGAGCTTTTACCATATCTCTTTTGTTTCCAGATTACCAGCGGTAAGGATACTTTTATAACATCGCGATAATCATGCTCAACAATTAAGATTCCTGAAGGGGATAAAATTCCATCTGCAGCGATCAATTCTATAGATCTATTACGTTCAGGGGAATTGTAGGGCGGATCCATAAAGATAAGATCAAAACATTGTGACTGAACACTTTTTCCCTGTATAAACCGGGCAACCGTAAAATTTATCACCCGGCACAATTCCTGAAAACGGGATTTTTCCAGGTTCTTCTCAATCAGCCGGCAGCTGGCAGCCGCATTGTCAACACACCAGGCAGCTTTTGCTCCGCGGCTTAAGGCTTCGATGGCCATGATGCCACTGCCGGCAAACAGGTCCGCAACCAGGGCATCCCTGATCTGTTCAATTCCGATCACTGAAAAAATTGCCTCACGAACCATTGCCTTTGTCGGCCTGAGCTGTGGGATATTGGCAACCTCCAAAACAAGTCCACGACGATTGCCACCGGTAACCTTCATGATAGGTCCTGCCAAAAATCAAAAGAAAAGGCAGATGCTTACGCTCTGCCTTTTATGGAGTAATCGGGTATAATAATGCCACACAATCCAATCAGCAATTAACGATTTGCACCTCTTTTTGATGCCTTCAACGGGTTGATCTTCTGCTTAATCTCTTCGACGTTACGTTTAACATGGGTAGCCATAACACAGATACCGCCCTGCCACTTAGCCTCTGGGTAGGGATAAGTCAGGCAATATCCCTGGCCTTCAATATCGATTATCTTGGCGCAACCCTTACATTTATCAATTATTGGATAGCACTCACCATGTTTAGCTGAGCACCCGGCGGATTTCATCAAAAAACATTCATGTCCTTTGCGTACAGTCTGACAAATCATCGAAAAAACCTCCTTGAATTTAAATATTGCGAGCAGCCTTTAGTACTGGATTAGCATCGCATTGTCAAGAATCTTTTCAGTTCCCAAACCTTCCTTGACAACATTTGTCGGTAAATAATTTTAGGCTGTCTTGAAATTAGAATTTTTGTTTAAGTACAAGGCAGGCGAAAATTATAACCGCAGGAATATATGTCATATTTTGAGGATTATAATTTGAGTCTAACGCAGTAATCGAGCAAAAAGGTCATTTTTCAAGGTAGGCTAGATGTATTTTTCAATGACCTGTCGAACATCAACCATATCAACCAGATTATTAATATAATCAAGCTGGTCGGTGTCAATAACTGCCACTTCAGAAAGACGATAATTTTCTATCCAGTCTTCATATAATTGATTGAGTCGGTTTAAGTAACGCGATTTAATATTCTGCTCATAAGGGCGGCCACGGTATTTGATTCGTTTTCTGATTGTTCGGTTCGAACAGCGAAGGTAAATCAGTAAGTCAGGAGATGGCAGAGTATTCAGAAGCGAGGTATAGAGGTCGTAGTAGGTGTCAAAATCTTTTTTTCTCATTAATCGTGATCGGTAGAGATTACGGGCAAATATTTCAGCATCTTCATAAATTGTCCGATCCTGAACCACGGAATTATTTACATGGACCAGTTTTAAATGACTTTTAAATTTCTGGGTCAGAAAAAATATCTGCGATTTAAAAGACCAAAATTTCATATCCTGATAAAATTCTTTCAGGTACGGGTTGTTTTCATACTGTTCATAATAAGGAGTCAGGGGGTAGTAGGAACAGAGAAATTCCACCAGTTTCGATTTACCTGAACCCATATTTCCGGCAACAGCAATGAATTTCTTCATTCTATGACCGTTTTTAGCAAAGTTAACATAATATTCATTATCAGACGTTTAAGATAAAAGATCATTTTCATGAGAGGCCAACTAATCGACGAAGCCTTGTCACTTCATGGGGTTGCAGGAAACGATATTTCCCTTTGGGCAGACTACCTAAACGTAAAAATCCTATTTGAGTCCGGACCAGTTTCTGCACCGGATAATTCACTACCGCCAGCATTCTCCTGACCTGGCGGTTTCTTCCTTCCCGCAGAACAATTTCAAGCTCTGTCGTTTTTGCGGTGAATTTCTTGATGGCAACCTGCTCAGGTTTTGAAAAACCATCGTCAAGCTCCATGCCTTCACGAAGACGCTTAAGGTCTGCATCAGATATATGGCCGGTAACCGTCACCCGGTAATGTTTTGTCAATTTGTACCGTGGATGCATCATCCGGTGAGCCAGTTCACCGTCATTTGTGCAAAGCAATAAACCGGATGAATAATAATCAAGCCGGCCAACCGGATAAAGTCTGGCATCAACCCCGGTCAGCAAATCACTGACAATTGGTCGCTGCTGGGGATCGCTCATGGTGGTCACATACCCGATTGGCTTGTATAGCAACAGATAAAGCGGTTCTTTTCCGGCAGACAATAATTTTCCGTCCACCTGGAGTTCTGCAGTCAGGGGATCAACCTTGGTCCCTAATTCAGTAACCAATATCCCGTTGACCTTAACCCGTCCCTGGGTAATCATTACCTCCGCCTGCCGGCGGGAAGCAAATCCCCGGGCGGCTATAACTTTCTGCAGTCTTTCTGCCATCATCATACCCACCGTCCAATTACTGTCCGTCCAGCAGAGGCAACTCTATATTGGGATATAGATCGCCAAAGGAATTGATATCAGGCAAGCTGGATAAACTGGTGAGGTTGAATATCTGGAGGAATTTATCCGTAGTCACATAAAGAAGCGGCGCACCAACCACCTCTTTCCGTCCTTTGATCGCAATCAATTCTTTTACCAGCAGAAGACGGAGAACGCCTGATGCGTCAACTCCCCTGATTGCTTCAATTTCAGGCCTGGTAATAGGCTGGCGGTAGGCAATAATTGCCAGGGTTTCCAGCGCCGCCTTGCTGAATCTGACTGGCTTTCCCGCTTTAAATTTTCTGATCCAGGAGGCATTCTCCTGTTTGGTAACAAAACGAATCCCGGCACCAATGCGCTGGAGAAAAAATCCCCGATCACGCAGGCGGTATTCATCCTCCAGTTGAGTCACAGCTTCGTCAAATAAATCTCCATCTTCAATTTCCAGCAGTTCCTGAACATCATGAAGATTCACCGGCTCACCTGAAATCAGCAGCAGACTTTCCAACACATCTTTGATTTTCGGCAATTCACTGGACATTAGCTACCTCTGAGGCTCCGGCAGTTATGATAAGCGGTTCCAAAGGAGTTTCCTGATTGATTGCAACTCTTTTCTGACGTACCAATTCCAGCAAGGCCAGAAAAAGGACAATCAGTAAAGAAGTATCAGCACTGAACCGCTCCACCAGCTCAGAAAAGCTAATCACCACCTGACGGCTCAAAGTTTCATTGACCCGGCAGCATATTTCATCTATATTTATCAAATCCCGGACAATTTCATGACGTTCCTGGTCAGCTTTCCGGCGTTCATACAACTGAAGAAAGGCTGCCAGTAAATCGTTCATGCTGACAGCGTACCGTTCTTCAACCGATACATCAACCCGGGATTCATCCTCCAGAAGATCCTGCAAGCCTGACTCCCCCGGCGAAAAGCAGTCCCAGCCGTTCAGTGGCTGCCGCGCCAGGTATTCAGCCCCTTTTTTATATAGTTCATAAGCCTGCAGCCGGGCGATAATCTCTTCCCGGGGATCTTCACCCTGCTCATCCAGAGAGTCTTCATCCTCCGCTTGCTGCCGCAGGAGTATCCGTGATTTTATTTGAATCAGGGTGGCCGCCATCAGCAGATACTCTGAAGCAATGGACAGATTCATCTCCTCCATCAATTCCAGGTAGGCCAGATATTGCCTGGCGATGGAAACAACAGGCATGTTTTCAATGGACACGCGATTTTTTTTCACCAGGAAAAGCAAGAGGTCCAGCGGCCCTTCAAAGCTGTCAAGAAGCACATAAAACTGTTCTTCCAATACGGCATAAAGAGCCCGCTGATGGGCGGGAGGAAAAAAAGCGGGTTCATTCATGGAATTCTTTCCAGGCCTTTTTTCTCAGATTTTCATATGTTCACGTACCTGCTCCATGGTTGCGGAGGCAATACCACGGGCCCGTGAATTTCCGTTTTCGATAATTTCCTGCAGCAACGACGGATGATTTTCATAATAGCGACGTTTTTCCCGCACTGTGGCCAGCTTTACCAGCAGGTTCTGCGTCAGAATTTTTTTGCACTCAACACAGCCGATTTCAGCCCGGGGGCATTCCCGCTTAATCCGCTCCACCTCCTCCGCACTGGAATACAATGGATGGAGAGGAAAAAGATTGCATACTTCAGGATCTCCCGGATCTTTCCGCCTGGCCCGCTGAATATCCGTAACCATCTGACTCACTTTTTTTCTGATGGTTTCTTCATCATCGGCCAGATAGATGGCATTGTTGTAACTTTTGCTCATTTTACGGCCATCCAGACCCATGAGTTTGGGAACCTCGGTCAAAATGGGTTTAGGAACCGGGAAGGTATCGCCATAGAGATAATTGAACCTGCGGGTAATTTCCCGGGTCAACTCCACGTGAGGCAGCTGATCTACCCCAATGGGAACCAAGTGTGAACGGTAGATGATAATGTCAGCCGCCTGCAGCACCGGATACCCTAAAAATCCATAGGTCGCCAAGTCATCATTCCTGATTTCATTTTCATTCTGGCTGTCTTTAAAGGTTGGATTGCGCAACAGCCATGAAAGCGGTGTAATCATGGAGAGCAGTAAGTGCAATTCCGCATGCTCTTTGATCTTGGACTGAATAAAAAAAGTTACCTTATCCGGATCAATACCAACACTTAACCAGTCCAGAAATAAATCCTGCATACTGTCCCCGACAATTTCCGGATGCTGAAATTCGCTGGTCAACGCATGCCAGTCAGCAGCAAAAAAGAAACAATCATATTGCTGTTGAAAATCCAGCCAGTTAGTCAACACCCCATGGAAATGGCCCAGATGAAGCTTGCCGGTGGTTCGCATCCCGGATACTACCCGTTTTTTTTCATTTACCATCTAAGGAATACCTCTACTTGTACTTTATGTATAGACAAATAAAATACTGTTATTAATATTATTTTCAACCTGCGCTAACCCAAGCCTACCCCAATCATCATTTGGGAAAAGAAAGAAATAAGCGGGATAATAAACAGGTTGAGGGCATTACTGAATACCAGCAGCAGCAGAATTATAAAACCGTATGGTTCGATGCGGGCCATGAGCATGGATGGTCCGGGAGGCAGCAGATTTGACAAAATTTTACTACCATCCAATGGTGGAATTGGAATCAGGTTAAAAAACCCCAGGGCCAGATTGATAATGACACTGACTTTCACCATCATGGTCAGGGGCAGGATCACCTTTGAAACTATCAGTGGCCCCATAAATGACAGGGAAACAAAAGTAAGCAGATGATAGATAATGGCGCTGGTTGCAGCCAGCAGGAAATTTGCCGCTGGTCCAGCGGCGGCAATCCACAGCATATTCTGCCGGGGATTGGCCAGGTTGCTCGGATTAATGGGAACCGGTTTTGCCCAACCGATAATCCGAGTGATGAAAAAAACCGCGGTTCCAAAAAGATCCAGATGTTTCAGTGGATTAAGGGTCAGACGACCGGCATCCCGGGCCGTATGATCTCCGAATAAATCAGCCACATAACCATGAGCCACTTCATGAAAAGTTACCGCCATAAGCACCGGCACGGCCATAATCGCAATCTGCTGAATTATTTCGTGCATGTTCTCCCCTGCTCTACAATAAGAATTGGTGCATCTTTAACAGATAATAGAACTATCGTCAATTACCTCTTCCTGCAAACATAGTTGGCAGGGTCATTTTCTTTGGCCAGACCATACCTTCATGGAAGGCGGGAAGGTGGGAAGGTGGGGACGTTCATAAGATTATTTGTTTCTTGACGGCTCTCCTTCTTTCTGCCATACTTTCACTATGTCCCGTCAACCTCGCATAGATGCACCCGATACCCTGCATCATATCATCTGTCGTGGTATCGAACGCCGACGTATCTTTACCGATGATGACGACCGTGACGATTTTCTCAATCGCCTGAGTACCATCCTCAGCGAAACCGAGACAACCTGCTATGCCTGGGCCTTGATCCCCAATCACTTTCATCTGCTGCTGCGTACCGGAACAACGCCGTTGAGTACTGTGATGCGTCGCTTGCTGACCGGTTATGCCATAGCATTCAATCATCGCCATAAACGCTACGGCCACCTGTTTCAGAACCGTTACAAATCGATCATCTGCCAGGATGATCTTTACCTGCTGGAACTGTTGCGCTACATTCATTTAAATCCCCTCAGAGCAGGTCTGGTGCAATCAGTTGAGGCGTTGTCCGATTATTCCGCATGCGGTCACGCTCAATTGCTGGGGCTATCTGAACAAAGGATTATCACGGTTGATGAGGTTTTGTCGTTTTTCGCGAAAGGACGGACTGCGGCCCGTGAACTTTATACTTCTTTCATTGTCGATGGTGCGGCTCAGGGCAAACGTTCCGATCTCGTCGGTGGTGGTTTGGCCCGCAGTCTGGCTGGACCGCAAGGCCAGACAAAAGATGCGAGTGATTATCAGATGGTGAGCGACAAGCGGATTCTCGGCAATGGTAATTTCGTCCAGTTGATCCTGGACAAGGCGAAAAAACAATTGACCGCCCCTCAACGCTATCAAGCGGCCGGTTTTGATCTGGATCAGTTGGCCGCTCTGGTTGCCGGACTGCTGAACATTAATTCCTCACTGGTTCAGATGGCGGGAAAACAACCCGAGAAGGTGCGGGCGCGCAGTCTGTTTTGTTACTGGGCGGTGCGGGAGCTTGGCTATACGGCAACCGCGCTTGCCCGCCGGCTCGGGATCAGTCAGCCGGCGGTAAGCCAAGCCGTGAATCGCGGGGAAAAGTTGGTGGCGGAGCGTGGTTGGTTGTTGGGAAATTTGATAAACTTATAATCTTATGAACGTCCCCTATCC
>JAYEKE010000079.1:63711-80638 GCA_034660915.1 Pseudomonadota bacterium | reverse complement strand
CGTCCCCTATCCTTGCTTGAACGTCCCCTATCCTTGACGATTTTTTAAAAAAAAAAGCAAAAAAATTTAATCCTTATATCGGAATTCCAGACTATCCCTAAAGAATTTGACAAATAAGAAATATTGGCATATGTTTAAAGTATATGCTTATATTCATTGGGAGGTAATCATGGTACAGGCACATAGACATGTTCGGTTATTCAAAAACGGCAGCAACCAGGCCGTACGTATCCCGAAAGAATTTGAATTAAAAGGAAAAGACGCCATAATTTACAAAGACGGAGATCGTCTCATCATTGCTCCGGCAAAAAAAATTACATTGCTGGAATTGTTGGCAAGTTGGGAACCGTTGGTGGAAGATTTCCCGGAAGTAGCTGATTATCCGGTTGAAGAGGAGGAGATTTTTTAAATGAGCTCCCACCTCTACCTGTTGGATACCAATATCTTGTCAGAGTTGATCAAACAGCCTGCAGGAGTCGTATCACAGAAGATTTCAAGTCTGGATAGCGATAAGATGTGTTGTTCAAACATTATTGTCGCTTGTGAATTGCGCTATGGGGCATCAAAAAAGGGTTCACCGATATTAACTGCCAAGGTCAACCAGTTACTTGATACAATAACCGTGCTACCCCTTGATTCAGGAGTTGAATTTAAATATGCTGAACTCAGGTTGAATCTGGAAAAAGCAGGTACCCCCATAGGTGGTAACGACTTGTTTATTGCCGCTCACGCCTTGAGCACCGACCTGATTGTTGTTACCGCAAATGAGAGAGAATTTTCCAGAATTCCGGAATTGACAGTGGAAAACTGGTTAAAACCTTAGCAGGTGATGAGACTTTACCGGATTATCGCCGCCAGCACTTTTTCACAGTTCATGGGCAAATCCCGGAGCCGGATGCCGGCCGCGTCCTGAATGGCATTGGCGATGGCCGGAGCCACGGGAATGACCCCGACCTCCCCTATTCCCTTGCCGCCGAATGGTCCATGGGGATCGTCGGTTTCTACCGCCAAAATTTTCAGGGGAAAGGCATCCATCATCGTTGGAATCCGATAATCCAGGAAATCAGGATTAAGGATGCGGCCCTGATCCAAGATCATTTCTTCATGCAGGGCATACCCTACTCCCTGCATAATCCCACCATAGACCTGCCCCTCAAAGAGCATGGGATTCAAAACCCGACCGCTGTCATGGGCGGCCACATAATTGATAATCTCAACCTTGCCGGTTTCAGGATCAACTTCCACTTCGACCCCGTGGACGGCAAAAGCATAAGTCTCAGAGATATTGCCTTTGGAGGTTTTTGGATCCATCATTTCGGTATCCGGCTCGTAAAATGTCTGGGTGATAACCATTTCTCCGTGTTTGTTTCCCCGATAATGAGCTCGGCGAAGAATGACGTCGATGGGAACCCGGTAATCCTTGTTTTGGGGCTGATCTTTGAGGTAGATGTTCCGGTTATCAATAGCAAGGTTTGCCGAATTTTCCAGCAGCGGCAGCCATTGACGGTCAAAATCCTTATTATCCCGATTTTTCTGTGAAACTTCATGTTCCATGTAGCTGGCAGCATATGAAAGAATCTTATCCCTGGCCTGACTGGCGCAGATAATCGCCGCCTTGCAGGAGAGAAACATCTGACGGCTGGCATGGGTTCCCACATCCCAGGGACAGACGGCGGTATCATGACGGATGACGGTAACATCATCAGGATGAATACCAAGAATTTCAGCCACCGTCTGGGCAATGGAGGTTTCGGATCCCTGGCCGATCTCAGCCGCCCCGGTAAGGATGGACACTTTGCCAAAATCGTCCATTTTGAGGATCATCCCATGACCATCCGATTTATAAATCCTGGCCGCCCCACCCACATGAATCAGGGCCGCCAGCCCCAGACCACGGTTCGGCTTCCGGGGTTTATCCCAGTCAAGCTTTTTTTGTACTGCCTGAAAACATTCGCCCAGTCCGCAGGAGGAAACTTTCAGGCCCATGGGACTGGTCTGATTTGCTTCATTCATATTCAGCAAGCGCATTTCCAGCGGATCAATGCCGGCTTCTTTCGCCAGTTCATCCAGGTTGCTTTCAATGGCAAAGGTAGCCTGAGGATTGCCATAACCCCGAAATGCCTGGCTGTAAATATTATTGGTATAAACACAGTAGGCCTGAAAATCCACCGCCGGTACCCGGTACAACGAAGTCATGGGCACATACATA
This sequence comes from Pseudomonadota bacterium, assembly GCA_034660915.1. NCBI lineage: Bacteria > Pseudomonadati > Pseudomonadota > Pseudomonadota bacterium. The sequence goes on along the minus strand of JAYEKE010000079.1, from coordinate 78,429 downwards.
ACCGATGGCACCGTAGCCCCCCATGAGGTATAAGCACCATTATCAAGTACCGCCAGGGCCTCCCGGAAAGTCAGGTGGCCGTTTTCATCACAACCCTGAGTTATGGTAATAACGGTTGGCTGGCGGGGGGCCATGCCGATAAATTCCTCTTCCCGATCAAACATGATCTTCACCGGCCGACCCGCCATCCTGGCCAGGAGCACGGCAATGTATTCATAGCAGTGCATATCAAGTTTATTTCCGAAGGCTCCGCCGATGGTGGGCGACTTCACCCGGATATTTTTGTCTTTGAGGCCCATGGCCGCCATCAGATGATGCAGGTCATTCTGTACCAGATAGGGTATCTGGGTAGGCAGATGGACGGTAAGATTATGGCGGCCATCAAAATCAGCGACGATGCCGGTGGTGCCCATGCAGCAGTGGTGAGCCCAGCCGGTACGGTAGGTATTTTCGACTATATAGCGGGATTTCTGCTTGAAATAATCAAGATCTCCATCTTTTATCTGCCAGTTGACCGGCAGACGATTGCTTTTGATGGGGTTGCCCTTGAAATCACATTCATGAATCAGCGGGGCTCCCTGACGCTGGGCATCAAAAGGATCAAAAACCCCTGGCAGCGGCTTATATTCGACTTCGATCAATTCACAGGCCTCGGCGGCAATCTCAGGATCAACAGCGGCAACCGCTGCCACTTCATCCCGAAACTGGCGTACCTTACCATGCTTGATGGGAGGATTATCCTGGATAAAACCGATGCGAAAATCCCCGGCCGGATTGTTTTCCCCGGTTAATACCGCCTTGACTCCCGGCAGCTGTTCAGCCTTGCTGATATCAATATTTTTTATGATTGCGTGGGCGTGATCACTGCGCTTAATCTTTCCGTAAAGCATACCGGGCAGAGTGATTTCGTTGATAAAAGCCGCCCGCCCCATTAATTTGTCCGGGGCGTCCTGTTTTTGAATCCGTTTACCGATAAAATTATATGTCTGCATGGAATACCCTACTTAATGAACACTACTTATTCACCAGTGATTTGACCGCCTCGATGATCTGGTAGTAACCGGTACAGCGACAAAGATTACCGGCCATTTCATGTTTGATAACTTCCTCTGTTGCTTTCTCCCCACTTTGCTGCTGATCGTCAATAAAAGCCTTGGCCGACATAACCATTCCCGGGGTGCAGAAACCACACTGGGAAGCTCCATGTTCGAGGAAAGCCTGCTGCAGCGGATGCATGTCTCCTCCTGGCAACGTCAGACCTTCTACGGTTTCAACCCGGCGTCCCTCGACTTCCATCACCGGAAAGAGGCAGCTGTCGATACTCAGCTCGTCAACAATTACCGTACAGGCGCCGCATTCACCCATGCCGCAGCCTTCCTTGGCTCCAGTCAGACCGAAATGATCGCGCAGAACATCAAGAAGCATTTCATGGCCGGCCACCCAGGCATCGACGTGATCACCGTTCAAAATAAAAGAAATTTGCTGCATGAATAAAGCCTCCAAGTTTTTTACTCAACTTTCTGACTTGCATTGCCAGGGACATATTAGCAGGATGTTCGGGCTTGGCTCATAGCGGTATTGGCCGCCGAACGAATCACACGATGTGATTCGCGGCGGACGCCTCGGAAGCTGGCCATGGACGGCCGGCGAGAATGAGCGAGAGCCATGCCGGAACATCCTTGAAATTTTTTCAGCCCTGCCTGGCGGCAGACAGGTGATTTTAGAATAACTCAGAAAGTTGAGTTAATTATTTTTCAATCCGGCTCAGGGCCAGCAGTCCGGCCCGGCGGATATAGGTTTTGACAATCTCGGTTTTATGCCAGGCCCGACCGCGAAAATCATCAATAGGACTGATTGAACCAACGGCAATCTCGGCTGCCGCGGACAGTGAATCCTGATCAATCACCCGGCCCTGCAAATATTTTTCCGCTGGCTGCGCCCGGATGGGTGTTGGCGCCACCGTTGCCAGGCCTATCAAAGCCTGTTCGCAATGGCCGTTTCCACCAATAAATAAATAAATTCCTACTCCCACATGGGCAAGGTCCATGGCGTTACGCTTCATGAACTTCAGATAAGCTGAACCGGCGCCTGTCGGCGGCATCTCGATAATAAATTCTTTGACTATTTCATCTGGTTTAAGATCAATACGTTTGAAACCGGTAAAAAAACTTTCCAGGGGCACACCGCGTTCCTTGCCTTGGCGGTTGACCAATGTCACCATCGCCCGATAAATCAGTAATGGCGCGGCGCAGTCAGCCCCCGGGGAAGCATTGATAATGTTACCTCCCAGGGTGGCGACATTGCGAATCTGCACCGAAGCCATTTGGCTGACAGCATCATGGAGGGCGGGAAAACTATCAGCAATCAGTTTTGATTTCTCCAGAGTTCTCAAGGTTGTCCCACTGCCGATGATCACCTGACCATTGTTTTTACGAACACCTTTCAGTTCTTCAATGCCTCTGAGGGAAATCAGCAGCCGGGGAGAAATAATCCCTTTTTTTATCAACAGCAGGATATCCGTACCGCCGGAGAGAAATCGAGCCTGTTCTCCGTGCTGTTCTTTGAGTTCCAATGCTTCAGTGATCGATCCAGCACGCAGGTAGGTAAAATGCTGCTCCATGCTATATTTCCCGATTGTCGAAAATGCGTTTAGTTTTTCGTTCACTGCGTGGAAGTTCATCGTAGGCGGCAATCTGGATGATAGGGTTCACCATTACTTCAGTCCGAATCCGGGAATAAATATTTCTGCTACTTTCCTCATCCAGGCTTTCAGCCACCCCTTCCGCCCTTTCCACTTTGAGGAGCAAATAATCCTTGCCGTCATTCCGCCGTTCAAGGATCACCTGGTATTCACTGCCTATATTATCAATGGAGGAAAGAATAGTATCCAGTTTGCTGGGATATACATTGACTCCACGGATGACAAACATATCGTCACTGCGTCCTAAAATCGGCGAATGACGAGGAAGGATACAACCACAAGGGCATGGCTCCGGCACCAACCTGCTCAGATCTCTGGAACGATAGCGAATCAGCGGTGCTGCTTCCTTCCCCAGGGTGGTATACACCATCTCCCCCACTTCGCCGGGAGCCACCGGTTCCAGGGTCTCGGGGTCGAGGATTTCCAGGATGTAATAATCAGCCCAGTAATGAATATTTTCACTGCATTGACAGCTCAAACCGGTACCAGGTCCATAAACTTCGGTCAAACCGGGAATATCATAATATTCCTTGACCCCCAGTAATTCCATGATCTTTTTTTTCATGGCGCCACTGGTTCTTTCCGAACCGGCGATGATTTTCTTCAGCTGCAGTTTATCACGCAGCCCACGTTTATTCACTTCCTGGGCGACCAACAGGGCCATGGAAGCCGTACAGCACAAAACTGTGGTGCCGAAATCCTGCAAAAAGGTCATCTGCATTTCCAGATTTCCCGGCCCGGAAGGAATCGTCATGGCCCCGAAACGCTCACAGCCCAACTGGAAACCCGCCCCGGCAGTCCAGACACCATAACCGACACAGATCTGCACCTTGTCGCTGCGGGACAGGCCGGCCATCTCATAACAGCGGGCAAACATATCCAGCCAGTCATCAATATCTTTCTGGGTGTAACAGACAACCTTGCGCTTGCCGGTAGTTCCAGAAGATGCATGAATTCTGACAATCTCTTCGTGGCTGACCGAAATCATGGGGTAAGGATAACCCAGGCGAAAATCATCAGCAGTGGTAAAGGGTAACCGGCTCAAGTCCGCCAATGATTTGATGTCATCCGGTTTAACCCCGGCCTGATCAAGCCGGGCTTTATAAAAAGGCGAATTCCTATAGGTATGCTGCACGGTCCATTGCAGACCTTTAAGCTGGAGAGCCTCTAATTCTGCTAAGCTTTCAACTTTCGGGGGAAATCTTTTTAAAGGCATTTATGACAACTCCTATGGTAAGCGGTGCAGGGTGTACGGTATAAGGTTTACGGTTTACAGCTCAACTTTTTGATTTTTATTGCCAGGGATATACTGTGCCGGATGTTCGGGCTTGGCTCATAGCCTGTCTGCGTGCGGCACGCACAGGCAGGCGGTATTGGCCGCCTGGGTTGGGACAGTTTTAAAAACTGTCCCACATTGTGATTCGCGGCGGACAATCGGGGACATTGCTTTAGCGGTGTCCCCACATTCTAGCTGTTTTTAGAGCAACTTAAGAAAGTTGAGTTATACTTTCCTCTCATATTCTTGAACCGGCCCGTAACTTTTCGGTTTCCGCCTGATCAACAGTCATATCTTTCATATCCACGGCCACCCCATAGAGTGTTCGAGCCTGTTCCGGGGACAACACCCCATTTCTGACATCCTGAAAAACTTTATCCGGCGAACGGCCATACGGCTCACCGTAACCACCACCTCCGCCGGCCTGCTGGAAGAAAACCGTCCCCTTAGGCACGTTTTCAATCAGGTCTTTCGTTGTTGCCGTATAAACTTTATCCCCGGGATAAATCAGCTTGATAATATTGAGAGTTCCCGGTTTACCACCATGAACCCCGAATGCCGGTTCAATATCACCGTCGCCGAAGGTAACTACCCGGGTATTATCACTGCCAATTACAAAACGGGTCTGCACCCCCAGGCCGCCACGCCATTCTCCGGCGCCGGCGGAATCACACCAGTATTCATGTTCCAGCAACAAATGAGGAGTCTGCTGTTCAAACATTTCGTAGTCCTGGTCCAGGATCCCTCCTGAGGCGTCAATCATGCCGATATGATCATAGCCGTCACAGCCTTTGATCGCCCCGGAACCGCCTTTCAGCCCCATGAAGCCAATATCTACATAGGCTTCCATCTTCCGGGGATCAATACCGGTGGTCAGGGCGCACAGCAACTCGCCCCACTCGGCGGTAACCCGGTCGGGAATAACGGGGCCAAGGGCCCGCATGATGGCATCGGCATTATTGGGACAGAGATGATTGCCATAGGTGGTTGCTGCCGGATAACGGGCATTGAGGATGGTACCTTCGGGAATAATAATCTCTATGGGCCGGACCATGCCGTCATTATGCGGAATATCGGGATTGACCATCTGCAAAAAAGTCAGGATGGTGGCCGAAGCACTGGAAGTAAATGTACCATTGACAAAACCGGGAGTCTGGGGATCAGTAGCACTGTAATCAAAGGCAATACTATCTTTTTTCACCGTGATTGCAACCCGGATTTGATATTTTGATCCGGGGTTTTTGCCATCGTAGAAAACCGTACTTTCCCCCTGGTAAAGACCTGCGGGAATCGTGCTGATTTCGGCCCGCATCATTTTTTCCGTGGCTGCAAAAAGATATTCTTTATGACGTTCAAAGACATCAATGCCATACCTTCCCATGATCCCCAGCAGACCCCGTTCACCAACCACGCAACTGCCGATTTCGGCCTTCATATCTTCGGCAACAATGGGCAGGCGGATATTGGCAAAAATCAGGTCCCAGACATCTTTCCTTAGCTTGCCCCGTTCATACACTTTTACTGGCGGAATTCTTAAGGCTTCCTGCCAGACCTCGGTAGCGTTGGGATTGTAGCCGCCCTGGACCGCGCCGCCGATATCTGCCTGGTGCCCTTTGCAGGCCGACCAGCCGACCAGGGTGTCCTGGAAAAATATCGGTTTAAAAACCGCTACGTCGTTATTCTGGTTGCCCATGGAAAAGACATCATTGTGAAAAATGACATCGCCCGGATAGATTTCATCACCAAAGTAGTTAATGATATATTTGCAGACCGGAGCCAAGGAGAAGGCCAGGATAGGCAGGTTTTCCGTCTGCTCCAGCATCTTTCCTTCGGCATCATAAAGACCGGTAACAAAATCCTTGGCTTCACAGAGGATGGGTGAACGCGTCGTTTTCTCCAGGGCGATGCTCATCTCATCAGTTATGGCTTTGAACCTTCGCCTGAGGATTGAAACCAGTACTTTATCGATGGTTTGTGACTCCATTATTTCTTACTCCGTCAGGATGTTCGGGCTTGGCTCATAGCCTGTCTGCCGACAGGCAGGCGGCATTGACCGCCGAACGAATCATTCGGGACAGTTTTCAAAACTGTCCCACATTGGTGATTCGCGGCGGGCACCTCGGAGCTGCACACGATGTGCAGCGAGAATGAGCGAGAGCCATGCCGGAACATCCCCAAAAATAATTTTTTCATCGAACCCTGCTTATCAGGTTGACATGATCCGTTTGACAATTTCATTTTCCAGTTCCCGGGCATAGACGCAGTAACTGCCATAGCGATCAACCACCACATCATATTCCGGGGTAATAAAAGCGGTGGTGTTAACCTGCTCCAAGATCGCCGGTCCCTGCACCCGATTACCGTATTCCAGCTTAAGGGCATCATACACATTGAGCGGCCGAAAGTTCCTCTCGCTGGGGAGATAAACTTCACGCTGCTTCTTGAAAGCCTTTTCCGGACTTTCCCCGGCAAAAGGGACTGAATTAAAAGCCGGCTTCTCGGTAACACCAATAGCAATCAAGCGCAGGTTAATCAACTCAACCGGAGTATGCTCCTCCTCCAGGGAGTAGCCATACAACCGATTGTGAACCGGATGGAATTTGGCGGAAATTGCATTCCAGTCGCCATTTTCAAAATCATTTTCGCTGATTTCCACATTCACTTCGTGATATTGGCGCAGGTAACGTAAATCCAGTGAATAGATGAAACGAATTTTTTCCTCAGGGATACCCTCAGCCGCCAGCAACTGCCGTCCTGAATCGGTCATTTCCTGGAAATAACGCCGCCAGAGTGTCGGATCTGCCTGATCAAGCCGGGTAATATAACTTTTGACCAAGTCATGCTGCAAATCAGACATGAGCATGCCGGCGGCACAGAAAATGGATGATTCCCGGGGGATAATCATTGAGGGTATTTCCAGCTCACGGGCAATCATGCAGGAGTGATTGGGACCGGCGCCCCCGGCAACCACCATAGGAAAATCACGGGGATCAGCACCCTCTTTGACCGCCACTTCACGCACAGCCGCTGCCATATTGACATTGATAATATTATACATCCCCGCTGCGGCTTCAATAACATCATATCCCAGCGGCTGGGCAATCTTTTCCAGAATCGCCCTTTCGGCTTTATCCTTCTCCAGGTTAATCCGGCCGCCGGCGAAAAAACCCGGTTCCAAATAACCAAGCAGCAAATCGGCATCGGTACAGGTGGGTTCCGTACCTCCCAGGCCATAACAGACAGGACCGGGCTTAGAACCGGCACTCTGGGGTCCCATGCGCAAAAGGCCACCCTCATCAATCCAGCCGATGCTGCCGCCGCCGGCCCCGATGGTAACCACATTCAGCATCGGCAGTGCCGTCCGCAGACGATTAATTTCTCCCACGGTGGTGGTTGAAGGTTTTTTATTCTTGATCACCGCGGCATCAAAGCTGGTGCCCCCCATATCAACAGTGATGCAATCATCATACTTTTGAACCCCGGCATAAAAAACCCCGGCTACCGGACCCCCGGCCGGGCCGGAAAGCAGGGTCAGGGCAGCTTTTTCCATTGCCTGCGGCGGCGAAACCACTCCCCCGTTGGAAGCCATGATCAACAGGATGCCCTGAAAATCCTCTTTTTTCAACTTGGCGATTAAAGCTTCGAGATAGCGTTTGAGAATGGGACCAATATAGGAATTGAGGGCGGTGGTACTGATCCGGTCGTAAAAACGGATCGAAGGCAGAAGCTCCGCGGATACCGTGATATAGCAATCCGGCAGCAACTCTCTGGCCATAACGGCCGCAGCCTGTTCATGGCAGTCGTTGGCAAATGAATTCATGAAACAGATGGCCAGGGCTTCCACCTTTTCCTTTTTCAAGTATTCAATTTTTTCCTTAAGATCGTCCTGATCAAGAGACGTTAATACCTCACCCCGGTAATCCAGACGCTCGGAAACCGGCAAACGCAAGTAGCGCTCCACCACCGGCCGGGCATTGGGATAACGATTATTGTACTGTTCTTCCCGGATTCCACGCCTCATTTCCAGGGCATCCCGGGTTCCCTCGGTAGTCAGCAATCCGGTTTTTACACCGGTATAGGTCAGGACGGCATTAGTAGTTACGGTGGTTCCGTGGACAATGGTGGTAACATCCCGGAGGAAATCCTTAATCGAGATATTGCGACTGCCAGCCATCTCATTGATTCCCCGCATAGTGGCAATGGAAGGATCATCGGGAGTGGAGAGAACTTTATAAATCTCGGTTGAACCATCTTCTCCGGTGAGCAGAAAGTCGGTAAATGTTCCCCCCACATCAATGCCGATCTTGAATTTCATCTGCTGCCTCTTTATTTTTTCACCATGAAGAAACGTTTTATCATATTTATCTAACAATTACCCTGGATGTCCGGACTTGGTTCATAGCCTGTCTGCCGACAGGCAGGCGGGATTGGCCGCCGAATGAATCACATGGATGTAATTCGCGGCGCCCGCGGGGACATTGCTTTAGCGCGCCCCACAACCGGCCATGGACGGCCGGCGAAAATGAGCGAGAACCATGCCGGGACAGCTCTGAGAACAGATTCATTATTTGAAAATATTCGGCTCTTTAAACAGGCCATATATATTTTTGTAAACCCCGGCCATTTCGCCGACGGTGGCATAACTTTTACAACATTCCACCAGAACCGGCATGACATTCTTCCCATTCCGGCAGGTTTCTTCCAGGCGGAGCAGATTATGACGCACGGCCTGGTTATCCCGCTCATTTTTCAACTCCTGCAGGCCTTTGATTTTGATCGCTGCCATTTCCTCATCATATTCATGCAGTTCAACTTCCTGCTTTTCCTCTTCCATCACCTGTTTGTTGACCCCGATTTTTACGTAATCACCATTTTCCAGGCCTTTTTGGAATTCATATTCCTGGCGGGCGATTTTCGTCTGAACAAAACCATCTTCAACCGCCTTCAGCATACCGCCGTAGTTGTCGATTTCAGCCATTTCCTTTTCAATCATGGCTTCCATTTCCTTGGTAATGGTTTCGATAAAATAGGAACCGGCCAGGGGATCAACCGTATCCCGCAGGCCCACTTCATCCATCAGCATCTGCAGGGTTCTGAGTGAAATCAAGGCTGACTGGGGGGTGGGAATGGTATAGGCTTCATCATAGGAACAAAGGGCCGTCGTCTGGGCACCGCCGAGGGCGGCGGCCAAACCGTAATACGCCCCGCGAACGATATTATTCATGGGCTGCTGTTTCGTCAGGCCTGAACCACCGCCGCCAAACAGACCCCGGAAAAAAAGGACTTTTTTATTCTTTTTGCCGGCCCCATAGCGTTCAACCAGATTCCGGGCCCACATCTTTTTCGCCGCCCTGAATTTAGCCACCGTCTCCCAGAGATTGCCATAAATATTGATATTGAAGGAAAAACGACCGACGAAATCATCAATCTCCAGGCCCCGCTGCAGAACTTCATCAATATAGGTATTGGCAATCTGGATGGCGTAGGCTATTTCCTGGGCCGGCGTCGCCCCCGATTCCCGCAGGTGATAGCCGCAGATGCTGACCGGATTGCATCTCGGCAGCTCCTTCACCGAATATTCGATGGTATCGCCGATCAGCTTGACCCCGGCTCGGGGTGGATAAAGCCAGGCACCACGGCCAACAATTTCCTTGAGGATGTCATTTTGCGGCGTAGCGCTGATAACTTCCTTCCGATAGCCATACTTTTCCGCCACCGCCTGGTACATGGCCATCATAATCGAGGCGACGGCGTTAATGGTCAGGCCGGAACCAATTTTATCAAGGGCAATATCTTTGAAAGCCAGCTCAAAATCCCGCAGTGAATCAACCGCCATCCCTACCCTGCCCACTTCGCCCTGGGCTGCCGGATCATCGGAATCAAGGCCCATCTGGGTGGGTAGATCAAAAGCGACATTCAAACCATTCTGGCCGTTGGCAATCAGCAGTTTAAATCGTTCATTAGTCTGCTCCGGGGTGCCGAAACCGGAATACTGGCGCATGGTCCAGGCCCGACTGCGGTATCCCTGGGAATGAATTCCGCGGGTAAAAGGATACTCCCCCGGATCATTCAGATCCTGCCGGTAATCAAAACCACATTTTTCAAGATCTTCCGGGGTGTATACCGTTTTCACTTTAATCCCGGACTGATATTCAACCCCGGTAATCCGGTCTTTCTCATCCCGGGTGTATTTTGCTACTCCCATACTTTACTAATCTCCTTACTCAAGACGCCAGGAAAAACCATTATATAACTTGATTGTTTGGTAAATATCCGGTTAAGAGTCCTTTTTTCTTTTTACCACGAAGCACACGAAGAACACGAAGGGGCTTTTGTCAACTGGCTGCCTCTTGTTTGTTTTAGCACTCTCTGTGTACCTCCCAACCCCGGCCGCATTCAACCAATCATCTCCTTTGCTCTCCAACCCTCTCCTGCTTTTCTTCGTGTCCTTCGTGTTCTTCGTGGTCGAATATCCTTTATTTTTCTTTAGTTCTGTCCAGTATGCTGGCACAGAAAATCCGCAGTCGCGTCCAGCGAAGATCCTCCGGGAAAAATACCTTTAACCCCCAGATTTCGCAATTTCTCCATATCCCGATCCGGGATAACGCCACCGACAAAAACAATAATGTCACCGGCATCCTTGGCTTTCAGGTTGTCAATAATCTTTTCAGCATAATAGAGATGAGCACCGGAAAGAATGCTCAAGCCAATGGCGTCTACATCCTCCTGGATGGCGGCACTGACAATTTCTTCTACCGATTTGTGCAAGCCGGTGTAAATCACTTCAATTCCAGCATCTCGCAAGGTATGGCAAACCACCTTTGCCCCCTTGTCATGGCCGTCAAGTCCGGGTTTGGCAATCAGAACTTTCATCTATTTATTTCCGTTCTCATCCGGGATGAATTCCCCGTCAACAATTTCCGTCAGCACCCCACAAAGTTGATCTGGAGGATTAATAAAGGCATACCGGTTGCCAAACAGCTCCCGGGGTTGGTCATCAATCAGGTTATATCCCTGTTCCCGCAGTTCCCGCATCTTTTCCACCACGTCTTCAACCTGGTAGGAAATCAGAAAAACCCCTTCACCCTGACGTTTGATGAATTTAGCCACCTCGCCATCAGGAGAGGTAGACTCCATCAATTCCAGGGCCACTTCGCCGATATAGTAGCGGGCCACATGTATTTTTTCACTTTCAGCCACGTAGGTACAGTCCAGTTCCAGCCCCAGGATGTTTTCGTATGTTTTCCGCGCCGCCTCCAGATTACGAACGGCAAGACAGATATGGTCGATTTTTTTTGGTTTCTTAGTCATGATAAACTCGTAAAAAATGTTTTAAGTCCGCTTTGGCAGCCCTACTTCAAATAATAAGTAATTGTTCTTGAGGATGTCCCGGCATGTCTCTCGCTCATTCTCGCCGGCCGGCCATGGCCTGCCTGTGCGTGCCGCACGCAGACAGGCCGGACTGTGGGGCGCGCTAAAGCAATGTCCCCGCGTCCGCCGCGAATCACATCGTGTGATTCGTTCGGCGGCCAATACCGCCTGCCTGTCGGCAGACAGGCTATGAGCCAAGCCCGGACATCTTTTCACTTTCCTCCTGCTTCTTTTTCTCCTCCAGGGCCTTGAGAACTTTATCCGGAGTGATGGGAAACTCATTCACCCAGACTCCAACCGCGTCATAGATAGCATTACCAATGGCCTGAAAACTGTTCATGGACCCGAAAAGACCGGCTTCCTTGGCGCCGAAAGGACCTTTGGGGTCATTGGTAATAACCACATTGGCTGATATTTCAGGAACATCCATGGCCGTCGGCAGCTTATATTCCAGGAAATCAGCATTCAATACCCGGCCGTCATCCCAGAGATGTTCTTCCAGCAAGGAACTTCCCACCCCGCCGGAAGCAATTGAACCTTCATATTGACCTTCAACCCCCTTGATATTGATGGGAAAGCCACAATCCTGAAAACCGGTAGCCTGGAGTACACTGACTTCACCGGTAGCCGGATCCACTTCCACTTCCACCACATTGGCTCCGAAACTGAAAGTATCAGCCTGTTGTCCCACCGGATGTTTTACCCATTCCCGGTCATTGGCCACCGCCGGCATATAGGAACCACGCCCGATTACCGGGGTGTTATCCAACAACCCTTTACGAATCACTTTATGCAGGGGAACCATGCGTTCATCTTCATCCTTGACAAAAATCTTTTTATCGACAATGTCCAATTCGTTAGCCGCGCAGTCGAGCATCAGGGAGGCAATGGCAAAAATCTGGCGCTTGGCATCATTGGCACAATTTTTCACCGCATTGCCACTGACCAGCACCGCGGCCTGGGAATAAGCACCCACATCGAGGGTGGTGGTTTCGGTATCGGCGGCAACTATATGGATATCGGCAACTGGAACCCCGAGAATCTCGGAACAAATCTGGACCATGGCATGATAATTACCCTGACCGTTATCAACCACCCCACTGAGTATCGTTGGATAGCCATCCTCATTGAATTTAATCACCGCGCTTGAACCACCCCGAATACCCATGGGAAAACCACACATCATCCCGTTGGCGCCCATGCCGATGCCCCGGCCATAGGGCATTTTTCCCCGTTTTTGTCCCCAGCCGGATTTATCGGCGGCATTTTTGATTGCTTCCGAAAGACCACAGCCAAAGATTTTTGACCGAGTCGCCTGATATTCACCAGCTTTCAGGGCGTTGCGCAGGCGTATTTCAACCGGATCAATCCCCAGATCACGGGCGATCATATCAAGCTGCATTCCCAAACCACCGAGGAAAGCCCGGCCGTGACAACGGTACATGCCGCGGATGGGCCGATTGGTATACACCCGGTAGCTGTTTAAACGAACGCTGGGCAGACGATAGGTTTCTTCCCAGACTAAAAAAGGCACCGAGGCCGCGATCGGACCGGTACTGGAATAACCGCCGCCGCCCATAATTACTTTAATATCCTGGGCCAGAATCCGTCCTTCACGGTCAACGCCGGTCTTGACATCAACTACCATATCGTGGACCTGGCGGGTGCAGGTCATACTTTCTTCCCGGGAATAAACAATCTTTACCGGCCGCCTTGCCTTTTTGGAAAGTACCGCGGTAATGAAATCGAGTGGGAAAATGTCGGACCGGCCGCCCAGGGCCCCACCGACATTTGTCCGACGCACCATGACCTTGTTGAGCGGCAGTTTCAGCAGGTTGGCAAGGGCCTTAGCCTTGGTATGGGGAGAAGCATTGGGCATCCAGATTTCCAGGCTGCCGCTGCTGGCCTTGTAATCAGCAATAACCGCGTAGGTTTCTAGCATGCCATAGGTTTCACCGATGGCGGAAAAGCGGTCTTCACGCACATAATGAGCGTCGGTAAATCCCTGGTCTATGTTGCCGACATCGATATTGACATGGATATTGATGTTATGGTGATGGTCATCATGAATGAGAGGCGCCCCGTCAGCCATGGCTTTCACGGCTTCAAAAACTGCCGGCAGCGGTTCATATTCAACATCAATCAGTTTCAGGGCTTCCAAAGCTGTCGCTTCATCATCGGCGGCTACCGCCGCCACCTCTTCACCGATATAGCGAACTTTATCAACGGCAATCAGTTGATGATCACGGGTATAGCTGAATACTCCCCATTTAACGTCGAAAGAATCTTCCCGGGTCGCCACTGCCCGAACACCAGGCAATGCGGCGGCTTTTGAAACGTCAATACTTTTAATCAGGGCATGAGCATGAGGACTGTGGAGGACTTTGCCGACCAGCATATTGGACAGGCTGATATCCGCGGTAAAAAGTGCCTCACCGGTTGCTTTCGGCGGGGTATCGATCCGGGGAATACCTTTACCCAGAATTTTATATTTTTCCATATGGTCCCTCAATGTTTTGCAAATATTCGGCCTGGTTTGCAGATTGGCAAATTCTTGTAACTATAATTCTCGCGCAAAGCCGCAAAGATGCAAAGAATTCAATTTGCTATATTTCTATCGTTTTTCTTGGCGCTCTTGGCGTCTTGAGTGAGTGAAACGAACGGGCGCGAGATAGAAAAAATTATACACTGCCTGCTTATCGCTCTGGTTTGCATTTTTTGGCAGTAGCACCTAATACTTACTGTTTTTTTGAGACATCCTCAATGGCATCAATAATTTTGGCATAGCCGGTGCAGCGGCAAAGATTGCCGGAAACAACCTCACGGATCTCATCCCGGTTGAGCGGTTTATCCTGGTTTTCGACCGCCGCCACCCCGGTTAAAATCATGCCCGGGGAGCAAAACCCGCATTGAATGGCATGGTGGTCGACAAAAGACTGCTGCATGGGATGAAGCTTCTCGCCTTCAGCCAATCCTTCGATGGTGATAATATGCTGGTGTTCAACTTCAACCGCCAGCAGCAGGCAGGAGCGCACCGGCTGGCCTTCCAGCAAAACCGTACAGGAGCCGCAGCTGCCGTCATCACAGGCCGCCTTGGTTCCCGTAAGGCCAAGGCGGTCACGCAATACTTCCCGAAGCGTTTCATGAGGAAATACTTCCAGGTGGTGAATTTCATTATTGATATTAAGAATCAACTCTCTTTTTTCCATCATCATCTCCCCAATCTAAACGGGATTATTATTTCAACTTTCTGAGTTGTTCTAAATACGGCTGAAAGACGTTTCCAAGGATGTTCCGGCATGGCTCTCGCTCATTCTCGCCGGCCGACCATGGCCGGTTGTGGGGCGCGCTAAAGCAATGTCCCCAGGCG
>JAYEKE010000079.1:42568-63611 GCA_034660915.1 Pseudomonadota bacterium | reverse complement strand
CAACTTTCTGAGTTGTTCTAAATACGGCTGAAAGACGTTTCCAAGGATGTTCCGGCATGGCTCTCGCTCATTCTCGCCGGCCGACCATGGCCGGTTGTGGGGCGCGCTAAAGCAATGTCCCCAGGCGTCCGCCGCGAATCACAATGGGGGACAGTTTTAAAACTGACCCCAACCAGGCGGCCAATACCGCCTGCCTGTGCGTGCCGCACGCAGACAGGCTATGAGCCAAGCCCGAACATCCCATGAGATATATCCCTGGCAATACAAGTTAGAAAGTTGGGTTGTTATTTTTTATCCTGAAGGTCCGCCACCATTTTCTGCAGCAGGATACCGGCCATCTTTTTTCTATGCCCGGGCCGGGAACCAATATTGGCAACCGGTTTTGCCGACGCGACCAGCACTGTCGATGCCTGCTTGACAGCATCATGATCATCATATGATTCGCCCGATAAAATTTCTGCCGCTACTTCGACAAACAGCGGCCCGGATGCCAGTGCACCCAAAACAATTTTCAACTGTTTAAAAGATTTATCCTCTGTTTTCTCGCCGGCCATTGCTATTCCGGCCAGGGGAAAATCCAGCGATTTACGTAAGCGAAATTTGCGATAGCATCCCCACTTCCGCGAAGTATCTTCAATGACTATGCTCCTAATATATTCATCGGCTGGAAGACAATGAGGACTCACCCCGTTACCGGTATATAATTCCGCCAGGGACATTTCCCTGGTTTCCCCAGGACCAATAAGCAATTTTGCTCCCAGGGCCAGGAGCAACGGTGGCAGATCGGCACAGAAGACTGACTGACATTGCTTGGCTCCGGGCACTGCTAAACAGACCTTGCCGCCACATTTATAACATGGCTCACGGAGTTTTCGCCAGGCAAGTGACTGATTGTAGTAGTAACAACGGGTATCCAGACAAAGGTTGCCTCCCAGCGTCGCCCGGTTCCTGATTGGTGGAGCCGCAACCATATTCACTGCCTCAATCAACCCCGGAAGCAAATCCTGTAGCACTGGTGAAACAGACATCTCCGCCAGGGTTGTCATGGAACCAATAATCAATCGATCCTGTTCCCGGTCATATTCGATGCCTCGCAATTCCTGGAGCGCCCCCAGACTGATCAAAACCCGAGCGCTTGGCAATCCGCGCTTGAGATCATTTACCAGGGCGGTGCCTCCCGCCAGCAAGGCAAAGTTGTCCTGGTGGGCTTCCATGCAGGCCAACAGTTCCTCTTCATTCTCCGGCCGGCAATAATCTATTTTTGGCAGGCTTAACATTCTTTACTACCCCTTTTACGTATACATAAAGATTGTTGATTAGACAAAATAGAGCAATGATAATTATTTGTCAACGATTTTTTTACAACAAAGTTATAGTTGATAATAATATGAAAATCAATGTTATATGATGCTATTAAAGCATAATCATCAATTATGATTATTTCACTTGACAAATGACGTTATCAACATTTATATGCATACATAAAGAAGAGATAATGTATGGTGTTTTTTTCATAAATGAGCATTTTTCGGAAAATATGAGCTTCCAGGTGCGCGGCCATTGTTCAATTATCAGCGAGTGATCACCGTATGGCACAAGACGATTTTTTCAATCAACTAACCATCATCAGCCTGGAACAGGCGATCGTGGTCCCTTACTTCACCTATAAAATGGTTCATGAAGGAGCCCGGGTTATCCGGATTGAGCATCCGATAATTACTGATCCCAACCGGCAGGTGGGGGAACCAGTGCTGGCGGAAGAAGGAATGAATTCCTATTTTTTAACCATTAATGCCGGCAAACAGGCTGTCACCCTGAATCTCAAGGAAAAAAGAGGTCAGCAGTTACTGCGGAAACTCATTGTCGGACTGAATGTGGATATTTTTGTCACCAATCAGCTGCCTAAGAATTATGTCAAACTGGGAATAGATTATGAAACCCTGTCCGCTTGCAAATCCGATCTTATCTGGATAGGGGTTACCGGCTTCGGACCCGAGAGCAACGAGGGTGCCTATGACCCTATACTCCAGGCCCGCAGCGGCCTGATGGAAATGACCGGAGAACCCGATGGGCCACCTCAAGTGCTGGGGATTCCACTGCCGGATATGGGCAGCAGTGAACAGGTCTACGCCCTCACCATGCGGGCCCTGCTTAAACGGGAGGTCAACGGCAGTGGCTCACGCATTGATTTTTCCATGTTCAGAAGCGCGGTCAGCTGGCAGGCCATCAACCTGCCGATGGTAGCATCCTTTAACCGGCATATTTCCCGGCGGGGCAATACCCACGAGTTCTTCGCCCCAGTTTCCGTTTTTAAAACCAAAGATGGCTTCATCTACCTGGCAGTCGGCAATGATCGGCAGTGGCAGGCATTAACTGAACTGGATGGTTTCTCGATCCTTAATCAGGAAAAATACCGACAAAATGCCGGCCGGATTGCCGATGTCGTCAATCTCAACCGCCAGGTTGAAACCATTACCATCACCTTTACCAGTGAAGAACTTCTGCAAAAATTTCAGCAGATCACCCTGCCGGCTTCAAAAATTAACACGATGAAAGATCTGCTTGACGATCCTCTTATCAAAGATCATCTGCTGAAAACCGTTGATCCGGACAGTGGCTATACGGTCACCCTTTCACCTCCGGCATACGACACACCACATCTTCGGGAAATGAATTATCAGCTCCCCTTCCCGCCGAGACTGGGGGAACATAATCAGCAGATTTACCATGAAGAAGTGGGTATCCAGAAAACGGAAATGGAATCACTGAAAAAGAGCAATGTAATATAATTAAGCTATTAGTTTAATGATTACAGGATGTTTACCATTATAAACTGTAAATATTCGACTACGTTTTCAAAAAAGACAAAAACACTCTCACGGAGACACAAAGTCACAGAGAACCCCTGTCATTTGCCCTCTGTGACTCAGTGTCTCTGTGAGAAATAAGAAAAATTTGCCGATTTATAAACAAAGTCGAATATTAACTATAAACTTTTCACCCGTGGGATATTATTTCACATTAACGTAATACCCTGGTTTTTCAAAGCTAAACGCTAATGGCTAACCGCTAATAGCTTAACTTAAGAATCAGTTTTCCGACAGCCAAGCCAACCCAAACCGCATGACTAAGGAGGAAAAAATGATGACCAGAAAAATTATGGGCAAATCACTCATCCTGCTGATTATCGGCACCTTTCTGACGCTGGGACTTACGCTGCCCGCCCCCGCCGGCGCCAAAACCATTGAGCTGAGATATGCTAATTTCCCCCCGGCTCCCACCTTCCCCTGTGTGCAGATGGAACGCTGGGCGAAAGAAGTGGCAAAGCGTACCAATGGAGCGGTGAAAGTTACCACCTTTCCGGGCGGAACCCTGCTGGGAGCCAAAAACATGCTAGATGGGGTTATCTCCGGCATTGCTGACATCGGCTGTTTCTGCCCACCCTACATTCCCGGACGTTTTCCCCTGATGGAGGGCATTGATCTACCGGTTACCTTCACCAATGCTACTGCCGCCAGTCTCACATTCTGGGACCTCTATCAAAAATATCAGCCCAAATCCTATGACAAAGTCAAGGTTTTGACCCTGTTTACCTGTGCTCCGGGCAATCTGATGTCCAAAGTAGCGGTAAAAAAGCTCAGTGATCTGAAAAAACTGGAAATTCGGGGAACCGGTATTTCAGGCAAATACCTGGATGCCATGGGAGCCACTCCGGTGGCCATGCCCATGTCCAGCGTTCCGGAATCGCTGCAGAAAGGCGTGGTCAAAGGACTTTTCTCTTCCCTTGAAGTCATGAAGGATTTTAAATTTGCCGAGTTATGTAAACATGTGACCATTACCAATGGCCCTACTACCTCATTTGCCGTGGTTATGAATCTGAAAAAATGGAATGCCCTGCCCGCTGACGTAAAAAAGGTTTTCAATGACCTGGGACGGGAACAGGCTCTCTGGACAGGCCAGTATGAAGACCAGCATGTAAAAGACGCACTGGTCTGGTCAAAGGAAAAACAGGGGGTTGGCATCTATCGTTTTTCAGCCGCCGAAACCAAGGAAGTCAATGATAAAGTCAAGTTCATGATTACCGGCTACCTCCAGAAAACTAAAGAAGCCGGTCTGCCAGGCCAGCAGTTTCTCGATGATCTCTACAGTTTAAAGGCCAAGTACGAAAAAGAATACGGTAAATAGAAGCTCAAAGGCGGTGGAGTATCTTCTCCACCGCCTTTGTATGTTTTCAGGCGGTTACTGCCTTTATATCCCCATGAGGCTTTAAGGCCGGCGATGCCCGCAACCCAAAACTTTTGTGCTTTTCCAGACGTTATTGAGAACTTACAAAGACCCTTACATATCAACTTATCAGGTCAAAAAAGCCTGATAATAGTGATGTTTAGCGGTGAAAATCATGCAAAACTTAAATATACTTATAAGGGTTGTGAATATTTCTGCTGGCATCTTATACATTCTCGTCGGTATCCCTCTTGTGATGCGAAAAGTTCCAATGAATAAAATATATGGGTTTCGTATCAAAGAGTCATTCACTTCGAACGAAGCATGGTTCAAAATCAACTGCTATGGCGACAAACAACTTATATTTTGGTCTTTTTTGATGATAGTTGTTGGGATAATCTTTCTATTCAAACCTGTACAAGCATACAAAAATGATATGATAAACGTACTCTATGTGGTTGGCCCGATGATTATGCTTACATTCGTTGCCATCCTAAAAACAATTCTTTATTCAAAAAAATTACATTAAAAACAGGGCAGGACATGTTATTGTTTTAATGGAATGTCGAAAAAGCAAAGAGCAATGAACAAAAACATGGAATCAGCTTTGACGAGGCAAGTACCGTTTTTGCGGACCCTCTTTCATTGACAATCCATGACCCTCTTCATTCCGAAAAGGAAGAACGGTTTATTTTGATAGGAATGTCCTATAAAGACCGTACGTTAATTATTGTGCATACAGAACATGGTAACAATATTAGAATAATAAGTGCCAGAAAGGCGACGAAAAAAGAGAGGTCATATTATGAAAGTAATGCAAAATGATTCTGACGTGTTAGAGGAGTATGATTTCAGCAAAGGTGTAAGGGGAAAATATGCAAAGAAATATGCCGAGGAGACAAACGTTGTCGTAATTGATCCTGATGTTGCTCAATACTTCCCCGATCATGATTCCGTAAATGAAGCTTTGCGGTCTCTCCTGCCTATAATAAAAAGATACGCCCCAAAAAACGCCGAACAATTTCATATAGACCGACTCTGAACGCGGCGCGAACTTATTGATGAAATCGTAATTTGTACAGCCGCGTTCAGGGCGGCTAATGCTTGGCGTTAAATACATCAAAGAGGGAGCAATCGCAAATGAGTGGGTTTGATGAAAAGATGGATTCTTTGTGGATAAAATAGAGAAAATTATCGCCACCATCAACCGGATATGTATCATTATCGGTGGTTTATCGCTACTTTTGATGATGCTTATTGGTTTTGCCAATGTGGCTTCACGTTGTTTCTGGCAGCCGATTAAAGGCAGTTTTGAAGTGATCGGTTTTTTAGGTGCTTTAACCACCGCCATGGCTCTGGGCTACACCCAGACCCGTAAAAATCATGTTGCCATTGATATTCTGACTAATCATTATAATGCTCATTGGCGGCGGCGGGCAAAAACCTTCAGTTATCTCATCAGCGCGCTTTTTTTTACTCTGGCTTCCTGGCAGACCGCCGTCTGGGGGTTAAATATCCGGCACAGCGGTGAAAAGTCAGAAACCTTGAGGATCAGCTATTATCCATTTATTTTTATTGTCGCCATTGGTCTGGGGTTGTTGGCGATTATTCTTTTTCTGGATTTCTCGAAGGGCCTGCGCCAGCCTGAAAATCACCGGGAGGAATCATGAGCCCTGAAATTGTGGGTCTTGTCGGTATCGCTATCATGCTGGCATCCATGTTCCTGTTTCAACTACCGGTAGGTTTTGCCATGGCGATTATCGGTTTTCTCGGGGTTGCTTATGTCGCTTCACCTACGGCCGCCCTGGGCATGATTGGCAGCGAATTATGGACTACTTTTTCATCATACGGCCTGACCATCATTCCCCTCTTCATCTTCATGGGTCTGATCTGCTTTCATTCCAATGTCAATACTAAACTCTATAATGCCGCCTATACCTGCCTAGGCCAGACCCGGGGCGGTTTGGCAATGTCAACCATCATGGCCTGTGCCGGTTTTGCCGCCATCAGCGGTTCCAATACGGCAACCGCGGCCACCATGACTTCAGTAGCGCTGCCGGAGATGAAAAAATATCATTATCATCCGATCCTGATTACCGGCTCCATCGCCGCCGGCTCTACCCTGGGAGTTGTTATCCCCCCCAGCATCGTCCTGGTGGTTTTCGGTATTTATACCGGCCAATCCATCGCCAGACTTTTTTTCGGCAGTATTATTCCCGGTATTATCCTCGCCGTTCTGATGATCTTTACGGTTATTCTGATTTGTAAACGACATGAGGAATGGGGACCCGCCGGCCCCAAGACCAGCCTGGTCCAGAAACTGGCCTCATTTAAAGGCTCTATTGAAGTATTGGTTCTTTTCTGTATCGTCATGGGCGGCCTGTTCATCGGGTTTTTCACCCCCAGCGAAGCCGGGGCCATCGGCTCTTTTTTTGCCCTGCTGATCAGTCTGATACAAAGATCAATTAACTGGAAAGGATTCACCCGGGCCGTTGAAGACACCTTGAGAATATCTTGTTTCATCATTATTATCATCAGTGGAGCCGTCATTTTCGGTCGCTTTCTGGCCATCACCCGACTGCCCTATTTGATCGCCGAATGGGCTGCTGCCCTGCCGGTTCCCAATTTTGTCATTCTCTGGCTGATCATCGTGGTGTTTATTATCGGCGGCGCGATTATGGATGCCCTGGGCCTGCTGTTGATTACCATCCCCATTTTCTATCCCCTGGCCCTGAAATTACATTATGATCCCATCTGGTTTGGCGTCCTGATCACCATAGTCACCACCATGGGTGCCATCACTCCGCCGGTGGGCGTCAACGCTTACGTGGTGGCGGGAATGTCTGAAGATATTTCCCTGGCCACGGTTTTCAAGGGAGTTGTCTATTTTCTGCCCACGTACATCATTTGTATTTTACTCATTGAAATATTTCCGTCCCTGATCACCTGCCTGGCGGGAGCGGTTCATTGATTTGTAAGGAGAATTAAAATTCGCAATGGATAGTATTGTTTTAATCAAACAGGTTCCTGATACGACTGAGATAAAACTGAACCCCAAAACCGGCAACCTGGAACGGGAAGGGGTCAAAAGCATTCCTAATCCCGATGACCTCCATGCCGTGGAAGCGGCCTTAAAGCTCAAGGAAGAATATGGCGGTACCATCACGGTTGTCTCCATGGGACCGCCTCAGGCCATTGATGTCATCAGCGAAGCCTTAGGAATGGGATGTGATGCCGGTATTCTCCTGACGGACCGCGCCTTTTCCGGCGCCGATACCTGGGCGACGTCAACCACCCTGGGGCAAGCCATCCGTAAACTCGAACATTATGACCTGATCATCTGCGGCCACCAGGCTATTGATGGTGATACGGCCCAGATTGGTCCTCAGATTGCCGAATTACTTGATCTGCCCCAGGCAGCCTGTGTCTGCGATATTAATCTGGTAGAAAAAGAAAACATTACGGTAAGCAAACGTTATGAGGAAGGCATGTTAAAACTCTCCCTTCCACTGCCGGCTCTGTTGACGGTCACTGATGAACTGAACCAACCTCGCTATCCCCTGGTTGGCAATCTGCTGAATGCCTGCAACGGCAAAACGCCCATCACCATCTGGAATGCCGCTGACCTTGGCTTGCAGGCCAACCAGATCGGCCTGGATGGCTCACTGACCCAGGTTATGAAAACATTTTCACCAAAAAGCAGTCGGGACGGAGAACTTTTTACCGGCGATATTAAAACAGCGGTCAGCCAGCTGGTGGATAAATTACGAAGTCACCAGTTGGTTTAAGCTAAATTAAATTATCAACTTTAAGTAGTTAACTTACTGATTTTACAAAGCTAAATACTGATAGAAACAGCTTTATTACTCGGCTTTCTGACTTACATTGTCAGACATACATTACAGGATGTTCGGGCTTGGCTCATAGCGGTATTGGCCGCCGAACGAATCACACGATGTGATTCGCGGCGGACGCCTCGGAAGCCGGCCATGGACGGCCGGCGAGAATGAGCGAGAGCCATGCCGGAACATCCATGAAAATTTCTTGCAGCTGTTTTTAGAACAACTCATAAAGTTGAGTTATTAACCATCAGGAGTAATTGCATGAGTACCTGGATCGACAGCGAAAAATGTAATGGTTGTGGTCGCTGTCTCAAGACCTGCCCGTATGGAGCGATAGAGATTGGCAATGATGATAAAGCCCATATTCTTGATACCTGCATTTCCTGCGGCGCCTGTATAGAAAGCTGTCGACAAAAGGCCATCCTGACCGATGTCAAGGAACGGGCTATCCCTGATTTCAGCAATGTCCACGGCGTTTGGATTATCGCCGAGCAACGCCATGGGAAGCTGAATCCCGTATCCCTGGAGCTTCTGGGCGAAGCCCGTCAATTGGCGTCGGAGCTTAACCAGGAGGTAGCCGCACTGCTTCTGGGTAATAATGATGTTGCTTCCATGAGCGAAACCTTAATTCTACATGGTGCCAACCGGGTTTTACTGGTCCGGCACCCGGAACTTCAGGAATACCGAACCAATGTTTATACAGACACCATTGAAACCATTGTCAGAAGCCAGCAACCAAATATTCTTTTAATTGGGGCAACCTTGCTGGGACGTGACCTGGCTCCCCGCCTGGCCAGACGGCTGCAAACCGGCCTGACCGCCGATTGTACCGGTCTTACGATTGATCCAAGTGAGAAAATCTTGTTGCAGACCAGGCCGGCATTCGGCGGCAATATTATGGCTACCATTGTCTGTCGTTACAGCCGCCCCCAGATGGCCACCGTCCGCCCCGGAGTAATGGTTGCCAGGAAAATACCCGGAAATCGTGGCATCGTCGAGGAGATTCCTCTCACCGTTTCGCCCCGGTCCAACACCGCCAGGATTATCGAAACCATCCGGACTGCCGGTCGGAAAATCAAACTCAATGATGCCAGGGCCATTGTCGCCGGCGGTCGTGGTTTAGGAAGTGCCGCGGCTTTTTCCCAACTTGAAAAACTGGCTGAAGTGATCGATGGCGAAATTGCCGGTACCCGGATTGCGGTTGAAAATGGCTGGATTTCAGCCGAACGACAGGTTGGACAGACCGGACAGACAGTCCGCCCCGAATTGTATATTGCCTGCGGCATCTCGGGCGCGGTCCAACACCGTGCCGGAATGATTAATTCACGTTACATTATTGCCATCAATAAAGATGCCAACGCCCCGATCTTCAAGATTGCCGACTGGGGAATTGTCGGCGATGTGCACCAGGTAATTCCTGAATTAACCGCACGTTTACAATAAACTAAGCTGAGCTATTAGCGGTTAGCCATTAGCAATTAGCTTTTAAAAATCAGGGCTTTACGATGATTAGTAACAACACCCAACGGGTGAAGGTGGGTAATATTAAACATCTTGTAATTATTGAGCTAACAGCTAACAGCTAAAAGCTAATCGCTTAATTTAGGAATAAAAAAGTCCATAAGGAATTAAGATGTTACGTTCAGACCCTAAAAAACTACTGCAGGAAATCATGGCCCGTTTCGTTGACCATGAACTTATTCCCCAGGCCCGGGAAATAGATGAATCCGGCGAATTCCCCTATCATCTTTTCAAACAATTGGCCAAGATGGGTATTTTGGGAATTCGCTACCCGGAAAAAGTCGGTGGTTCCGGCGGCAATACCACCCTTTACTGTGTTGCCATGCAGGAGCTGGCTCGTGGACTGCTGAGTCTGGCGGCAACCACCGCCATGCAGTGCCTGATGGCTACCAATGGTCTTTACCTGTACGGAACCAGAGAAATGCATGAAGAATTTCTTCGTCCGGCGCTGAACGGCGAAAAGATCGGGGCCTTTCAGCTAACGGAGCCGGAAGCCGGCTCGGATTTATCCAACGTCCAGACCAGGGCCCGGAAAACCAGCGATGGCTATGTCATTAATGGGATGAAAACCTGGTCAACCAATGGTCCCAAGGGGGATTTCCATACAGTCCTTTGTCAAACTGACCCTGACAAGGGGCTGAAGGGACTGATGTTTTTCTTTATCCCCAGCGATACTCCCGGTTTTTCTCACAGTCGTAAATTTGACTGCCTGGGAACCCGCAGCTCCAGTCTGTCGGAAATCTATTTTAACGATTGTCATATTCCAACTGAATACCGTCTGGGAGCGGAAGGCAAGGGACTCAACGTTCTCCTTACTATTTTGGCTGAAATTCGGATTATGACCGCAGCCCTTGCTCTCGGCCTGCATCGGGCGGCCATGGATGATTCAATCAAATACTGTAAGGAACGGGTCCAATTCGGCAAGCCCATCGGCCATAACCAGCTCATCCAGGCAAAAATAGCTAACATGGCGGTAAGCCTGGAAGCCGGCCAGTTAATGGTTGATAAAGTCACCGGCCTGATTGATCAGGGGAAACCATGCTTGAACGAGGCATCCATGGCCAAATATTTCACCGTTGAAGCCACCTGCCGCACAGCGGACGAAGCCATGAGAATCCATGGAGCCTATGGTTACTCAATGGAATACGCGGTACAGCGCTATTATCGCGACAACCGTTTTCTGCTCAATGGCGGGGGTACCCATGAAGTTCTGCAAACCACTATCGCCAGACAATATCTGAAATGAGCCGCAGCAAAAAAGACATCATTCACAGTACCTTGAAACGCCAGATTCTCAACCTGAAAATCAAGCCCAACCAGGTGCTGAAAGAAGAAGAAATCGCTCAGGCTCACGGGGTCAGCCGCACCCCGGCCAGGGAAGCTCTGCAACTGCTGGAACAGGAAGGTTTCCTGGAACAGAAACGCAAGATTGGCTATCTTGTGCGGGCCTTGACCCGGGAAGATTTAAAGGAAATTATCGAAGTTCGCAGTATTCTTGAAGGATATGCCGCCCGGCTGGCAACCACTAGAAAAGACAGCCGGACCATAGAGCAGTTAAAAGAAATCAATGAAAAGGCTGTCCATCTCCTGGATGTCTGGGAACTGGAAAAATTTTTTCGTAATTCTTCTGATTTCCATGATGTCCTTTATCGGGGCAGCGGCAACCAACGGCTTTGCGGCATCATAGAATCTTTACGGGACAATTTCCTCCGCTACCGGCGGATGCTGCTGCGCATTCCCAGCATGCCCCAAATCCAGATTGAAGATCATACCCAGATGCTGACCATGATGGAAAAAGGCCGGGAAGATGCGGTAGAAAGACTGGTTAGAAAGCATATTCGCCGCGGCGGCAAAGCCCTGCTGGAATACCTTGACCGGGATCATATCGAGATTCTTACCTGAATTCAGTCACCCATCAACAACCTCTTGATCACCTGTTCAACTTGCATTGATCATGAATAGAGTGGAGGCAATACATCACTTTTCTTGCCAGCTGATTTCGTTGAGGATTTTCCTTGCAGATTTTTGGCGATTGTCTGCCAGAATTGCCCGCCATTCCATTCCCGGATAGCAGCCGGGCTGTACAGGGTCTCTTCAAGCTTGGCAAAGGCTTCTGACAATTCAACATTTCCCACGGTTTCCGCCAGCTTTCTGAGATTGGTAGGCGGGTTTTGCGGCCAATTGGCGGCAGCCCAATCAAGGATGGCCTGCTGAGCCAGGCGCGGATTATCGTCCAGGCAGGCTTTTTTGATCTGCTCACGATTGGCCATAGATTTCTTTTCCGTTTGCATTTTCCTTTTCTGCTGAGCAACTACCTGTTGTCGCCGGGATTGGCGCCAAAAAAAGATAGTGAAGAACCAGACCAGCAGCAGGATAAGGCTGATCACCTGCCAGAACTGAACGCGGTCAAAGATCATAGATTTTTCAGGAATAGATTTTTTCTCTACCAAGGAAGCCTGGTTTTTTGCGGTATTCTGTGAGCCGGTTTGGACCATTGACGGATTATTGTCCTGCTTCCCGGCAGAAGAATGGGGTTGGCCCGGAACTGCCACCACCTTGACCTTGTGAGCCGACAAGACCGCCTTCTGCTGGCGATTATTGCGCACATCCCACCAGTTAATAGCGATATTAGGCAACGTAAACATCCCTGCTTGGGATGGAATAAAAGCCATTGACTGGCGTTTAATGCCATGAAGATAGTCACCGTCTATCTGGTTTTTGAGTTCCGGCTGATCGAGATAAATTTTACAGCCATCCGGGGCTTTAACCTTGATCTCCGGCAGCTGCGCAGCAGTCAGTCCCAGGGCTTCAATCTGGATGGTTCGCGTCAACGGTTCACCAACTTTGAGCTCCTTGAGCTGAATTTTATCTTCCTTGATCGTTATCTTTCTTGCCGGCAGCCATACTTTCCCTTCAAATTCTCTCGGTATCGGGGCCAGGGGAATTTTCAATTCCTGACTGCGGGCTCTCAGCCGGCGTCTTTGACCGGGAAAACGATTAAAGAAAGGATCACGCGAAAAAAAACGATTGCCACCGGCATTGGTGATAGCCTGAAAAAGCAGCGACGGCACCGTAACTTCATGGCCCTCTTCAGGAAAAATCGCGTATTTTCGTTCAATAACCTGATAGACCACCCCATTTCTTCGGCTTTGATAACGGCGGTCATCACCCAGTTTGATGACGGTGGCATGTTCAAGTTTGGGTTCTTCAAGAGAAGCTTCGCTCAGGTTCAATTGAGATTTCAGGTAAAGTTTGACGCTGATGGTAATCTGTCCCTGCAGGTATGCCGGAGTTTCCATCACCGGCAAAACCTCAATAGATAATACATCATCTATAGTAGAAGAAGAGCCTGGGGTTGTTGGTGTTTTAGTCGTGACGGTTAAAGTTATCGGTGCGGTCTTTTCCCCGCGGATTGTAAATGATGGGATGGTAAGCCTGCCGGCATGCTTTGGTTCGAGTTCAATATTCCAGGTTTTTGTGGCTTTGCTGGAACCGTTGATGATCTGGAAATTGCTGCTCGTCGACTGATTAACAATGGAAAAATCTTTTTCCAGGGCGCTGGCATCAAGACCGGCAATGGAATTCATAGCACCATCGGCTTCGACTGAAAGATTGACCGTTTCATCAAGTCTGATAGTTTGGCGGTCGAGTCTGGCGCTGACCGCGGCCATGCAGTTCAATGATAAGTATCCACTGAAGAGCAATACGGTTATGGCGCCAATAAAGAAATATAAAAGTTTATTTAGTGGTTTCATGGTTTTTCCTGTCAAAACTTTTTACCAGCCTTTATGTCCCTGGGATCGGCCCTGTCGGGCACGATACTGATAGAAAAATTTCCTTTCCAGCAGTCCCCCGGGATCATCCGGTACCCGACGCAGCCATTGCTTCAGAGCTTGCTGTTTGGCATCCATCGGTTTTTCATCTGTGGTGGCACTGGAAGATTTATTCTTCTGCTCCTTTTCATTTTCCGATTGTTGCTGCTTATGGGCTGACTGTTCAGCCGGCGCTGTTTTCTGGTCTTCCTGATCTTTTCCGGTTTGGTCCGCTGAACTTTGCCGCTCTTTTTCTTCCTGGTTCTGCCGATCGGTGGATTGTTTGTCCCGGTTTAAATCCTGTGGCGCCGAAGAATTATCTTTTGCGGTTTGATTCCCCTGGCGCTGTTGCTGCTGTTGTTGTTCTTCATTGTTTTTATTATTTTGTTGTTTGTTTTGTTGTTTACTGTCATTTTTCCGGGATTCGTTCTTTTTTTGTTGCTGTTGCTGCTGTTTCAGCAGTTTTTTCACCAGTTCCCGGTTAAAACGGGCATCCTCCATTTGCGGGTCCAGTTTGAGGGCCTGATCGTAGGCCGCAAGTGCCTTTTCAAGCTCTCCGGCCCGGGCCAGGGCATTGCCACGATTGTAATGATCACTGGCCGAGTTAAGCGGTTTTAAAGCAGCAGCCGCCTGTTTGAATTTACCGGCCCGATACAATGCCGCCGCCTGCCAGGCGGAGTCTTTAGCCAGCTGTGCCGCCTCCTTATAGTCTTTTTGCTGAAAAGCGGTTGCTGCCTGTTGGTCAGGTCGCTGCCAGAGATCATGCCAGTTAAAAGCGGCCGCCGGAGCAGGATGGAACAGGAGAGTTCCCAATATAATAAGTAACCAGCCTCTGCGGAAGCAGAAAGCTGCCATGAACACCAGGGGCAGCAACAACCATGGTCCCCGATCAAGCCATTGGTCGCCGGTCAACTCACTTTTTTTCTCCTTTTTCGGAAAAAGAACGGCAGTCTGGTTGAGAGTTCGGAAAGTGGATTCCGGTGCCTCGAGGTCATAATATTGCCCTCCACCCTTGGCGGCCACCTGGCGTAATGCATTAAAATCCGGCACCGGCACAACAATATTTCCCTGATCGCCTTTAAGGTATCCCCCCTCCGGCAGGGGTACCGGCGCTCCTTCTTTGCTACCGACGGCGATGACATCCGTGCGGTAGCCGGCTTTTTTAAGTTTTGCGACAACCTTCACCGCCGCCTCATCGGCATCATCAGCAATCAAAATGATCTGCCCACGGCTGACTGCCGCCCGCCGGAGCAGTTCACCGGCTTTTTCCAGCCCCCGGTCAGCCCTGCTGCCCTGCACCGGAACCGTGTTGATATCAAGACTTGGAAGCAGGTTGAGAATCATGGCCCGGTCATCGGTCAACGGCGTTACGATAAAGCTGTCCCCGGCAAAAACCACCAATCCCTGGTCAATCCCGACCACGGCTTTAACCAGATCAATTGCCTTGTAGCGGGCTCGGCTCAAGCGGTTTGGAGGAAGGTCCGTTGCCTGCATGGAAAGTGACAAATCCAGAACAATCACCCGGCCGGCGGCCGACCTGAACAGCGGTTGTGGTCGACGTTCCCAGGCGGGACCAGCCAGGGCCAGGGTGGCGAGCAACAACATAAGCATAAAAAAACCATAGATACTTTTAGATCTGGTTTCGGATTCCCCTACCAACAGATGTCCAAGCAGGTGCTGGTCACAAATCTTGTGCCATTGGCTTTGTCCGCGCTTTTGTTGACGCAATCCGCTCAACAACACAAGGCCAAGAGGAAGTGCCAACAACCACCAGGGACGCAGAAAATGAAAATCATGAAAAGTCATAGCGTCTGATTACCATCAATAAAAAAGCGAGCAATAAAGCAGCGCTTAAGGGCCAGTAAAAGAGATCAAGCACGGGACGCAGGTTCTGGTCTTCACTGACTACCGGTTCTAGCTTATCAAGCAGTACGTAAATTTTCTCCAGTTCCCCGGTATCACGAGCACGGAAATAACGGCCACCGGTGAGCCTGGCAATTTTTTGCAGCGTTTTTTCATCGAGATCGGCAGATGGATTGACCACCCGCCGGCCAAAAAAGCTATCAACCACCATGCGGTCCGCTCCAACACCGATGGTATAGATGGATACATTCTCCCCGGTCGCCAGTTCGGCTGCTTTCAATGGTTCGATGTTTCCGGCGGTGTTGGCACCATCGGTCAACAGAATCAGGACTTTACGCTTCCCGGGCCTTTTCTGCAGACGTTTAACCGCCAGTCCCAGGGCATCACCTATGGCGGTTTTTTTACCGGCTATGCCGATCAATGATTCCTGCAACAGTTGATTGACTGTTTTACGATCAAGAGAGAGGGGGACCTGCAGGTAGGCACGGGTACCGAAAAGAATCAGGCCGATGCGGTCACCCTGACGGCGCTCGATAAAGTTCCCGGCAATTTTTTTAATCATGGTCAGCCGGTCAACCTGTTGACTATCCAGTTCCATATCTTTAATCTGCATGCTGCCGGAGATGTCAACCGCCAGCAGCAAATCCCGGCCACTTATCGGAGTACTCAACGGCTTGCCAATCCATTGAGGCCGGGCAGCCGCTCCAACCAGCAGAATCCAGGCTAAAATGACCAGCAACCGGATCCAGGTGGAGCTTTTGCCGCTCTTGCTTGGATAAAAACCGTCAAGTTCCCGGTAAAAAGGTATTTTCAGGGCCATGCCGGCGCTTGCGCGGACCCGGGGCAGCACAAAATAGACCAGCAATGGCAGGGGCAGGGCAAAAAACATCCAGGGCCAGGAAAAAGTGGTCATGATCGCCTCCGGGTTTTTCGTTTTTGCGCTGCCAGCCACTTTTCAATAATTTCCCCTAAAACCTCAAGATCGGCAGCCGCAACCGGGGCATAGGCCTCTTCCAGCAGTGGGTAAAGCTCGGCATCGGTTATTTTCAGGCCTTTCTCCCCTGCTCTCTCTTTGAGAAAATCAAGCCATGATTGACCACAGAGACCGGCAACCTGCCGGCGGGAAAAAAATACCAGGCAGAAACGCCGCAGCAGGGATGATATCTCCTGGAGGGTCTGGCGCTGGCTCTCAGGATCATTGCTTTTCAGCTCAAGCCGGGCAAGCTCACGCAGAGCCAGGATGACAGGTCGTCTGGAAAGCCGTCGCTGCCGCCACCTATAAAAGGTATAACTAAACAGTGCCAGCAGCGAAAAACCCAGTATCCACCAACCAGGAGCCGGGGGGAACCAGCCGGGAACAGGTGGCAGGTGAATATCCTTCAAGGCTGCCAGAGGGTTTTGATTATTCGGATTCATGGAGGTTTACACGACGATTAAGGCTGAGTCCCCGGCGCATAATCCCGGCGATATCAGTGCCGGAGACCAGCTTGAGCAGGGGTATTTTCAGTCGGCTGGCAAGCTGTTCCAAATTGTCCTGACGGGCGCGAAAAGTATTGCTGTAGTGCTGACACACATCGGCATTTCTGGTATTGAGCCGGGTATTTTTATGGCCGTCAGTTATACTGTAAACCCCTGGCGGTGGCGGAGCCATTTCCAGAGGGTCGATTACCTGGCAAAAAACAAAATCGTTGTGGCGGACCAGGCGCCCCAGGTTGCGTTCCAGCTCCGCATCATAATGATAAAAATCACTGATCAGAAAAATCCGGCTGCCGGGACGTATAGCTCGTACCCCGTGACGAATCAGCTGTCCCAGAGATGAAGCTGAATTTTCGCCGGCAAATTGGCTGGTGGCTTTGACCAGTGTCTGGATCAATGCCAGCACCCCTTTCCTGCCGGCTGTAGGTCGTAGTTCAAATTTCTCCCGAGGGCTCAGGATGATGCCGCCGATTCGGTCACTGTTAAAAATTGCGGTCCAGGCAATGGTAGCAGCAAGCCGAGCGGCAACCACCGATTTAAACGCCTCTTTCGTCCCAAAATATAGTGATGGACTGAAATCGACCAGGGTAATAACGGGTCGATCACGTTCTTCGACGTAGAGTTTGGTGTGAGTCTTGCCGGTACGGGCCGTGACCCGCCAGTCAATGTTGCGAACATCATCACCTGGCGTGTAGATGCGAGATTCGGCATAATCCATCCCGCGCCCCCGAAATTTAGACAGCGCACTGCCGGCCATGATGGAATAGGCCCGCGTACTGCCGCCGATACTTAAGGTTCTGGCCATATGCCGCAGTTCGAGCAGTTCTTCCCGTGTACAGGTAATACCGTTAACGGTTGCCGGTCGTGATTTTCGAATAAATTTTATCAGGCGCATGGGTTTTTATGGTACAGGAATCTGCCGTAAAAGTTCATCAATCACCTCTTCACTGGTGATGCCATCGGCTTCGGCTTCGAAAGTCAGAATAAGGCGATGGCGCAGAATGTCATGGATAACCGCCTGGATATTTCCCGGGGTGACAAACTCTTTTCCCTGCAGCCAGGCATGCGCCCGGGCACAGCGATCCAGGGCGATGGTAGCCCGTGGACTGGCACCGTATTCTATCCAGCGACTCATTTTCTCACCGCAGGATTGCGGGTTGCGGGTTGCCAGAATAAGCTGGACAATATATTCTTTAAGGGAATCGGCCATATGCAGATCAAGTACTTCCCGCCGGGCCTTGGATATTAACGTCGGGCTCAAGATTGCTTCTTTAGCAGTTTCACCTCCCAGTTTATGCAATACCTCCCGCCGGGCCAGCTCAAGAATCATTTTTTCGCTCTCATAATCAGGATAACCTACCTTGGTCTGCATGAGAAAACGATCGAGCTGGGCCTCAGGCAAGGGATAGGTGCCCTCCTGTTCAATGGGATTCTGGGTTGCCATCACCATAAAAAGATCCGGCAGACAATGGGTTTTATGGCCGACACTGATTTGCCTCTCCGACATGGCTTCCAACAGGGCGGATTGAACCTTGGCCGGGGCGCGGTTGATTTCATCGGCCAGAACAATATTGTGAAAAAGGGGGCCGGGCTGGAAACGGAAGGAATCATTGCGGCGCTGATAGATTTCGGTACCGGTCAGGTCAGCCGGAAGCAGGTCGGGAGTAAACTGCAGACGCTGAAAATCACCCTCGATACAATCAGCCAGAGCCTTTACTGCCCGGGTTTTTGCCAATCCCGGAGCCCCTTCAACCAGGAGATGACCATCGGCCAACAGGGCGATCAGAAGACGTTCAACGAGAACCTCCTGACCGATAATTTCACCCGCTATCCGTTTTTTTGCCTGCTGAAAAACCAGCCCGGCGTCATCTTTTTCACCGCTGTTTTGTGCTATAGTTGTCATTTCCATAAGAGTATCTTCCCACTTGGTAAAAGGATAAAAAAAGAGTGGATGGCTGAACTCCACCGGAGAAGTATTCAGCGCCAGTCCACATCAGGAGGGAATATAAGATTATTTTCAGCTTTGGTCAAGAGAAGTGCGGGTTTATTGGAAAAATTTAAGATTTGTGGTTTTTAAGAACCTGTAAAAACACCGCTAAAGCAAAGTTTCCAGGCAAGTGAGGTGAATGTTCCCGGCTGCATCCCCTTTCCAGGATTTCACGCGACTGCCCGTTGATACTGTAACCGCTGGAAAGAAGGGCTAAGAAAGATAATAAGCAGGGTCATCACAGAAAAAATGACTATACAAATCCAGATCGGGCCTTTATAGTCCGAATTGATGGAATTCGACAGTTCCCAGGCAAAAAGGGAGGGGACGGCCGACAACACCAAGCTAAATGCTTCACCCTGCTTGTCACACTGATTTACACCTTTGCTTCGCCCTGCTTCGCACGGGGACAGAATTGAATTCTGTCCCCATATCGAGTCAGTACCCGAATGTTTACATTATTGACTGATTTACTTAAAAACATTAGTTTTTTTGGAGGAGAACACGAGGCCATGAAATGAGCTATGATTCTTTCTTGTTCAGCAGTTGGCGAATACGGATCATGATATCGTTGATGTTGTACGGTTTATTGATAAAGTGATCCTGATCTAAGTCGGTAATCTCCTGCTGAACAGTTTCCTCCATATGGCCCGATGCATAAAAAATTGTGATTTCAGGGTGAATCTTTTTAACTTTTTTACTTAAATCTTTGCCACCCATGAGTGGCATCACTATATCGGTAAACAGCAAATCAATCTTGCCCTGGTGCTTTATTGCTGCCTCCAGGGCTTTGAGACCATTTTCGGCTTCAAGTATGGTGTAACCAGCTTCCCTCAGTTGACAGCAGCTTGTTTCCCTGATCTGGGCATCATCTTCGGCCAGCAGGATGACCTCACTGCCGCCTTTAGGCTGCAAGTCCTTTTGCTTTTCCACCTTGGTAGCTTTTTCAGCGGCTATAATTGGCCAATAGATCTTAAAGGTGCTTCCCCGTCCCGGTTCACTGTAAACATAGATACTGCCCTGGTTCTGCTTGACGATGCCATATACGGTTGCCAACCCCATGCCGGTACCTTTCCCAACGTCTTTGGTGGTATAAAAGGGTTCAAAAATACGTTTTGAAACCTGTTTGGTCATTCCGCAGCCGTTATCTTCCACCTGCAGCAGCAAATGCAAACCGGTGCTGCTGCCTTCATGAATCGCAGCATATTCTTCATCCAGGGAAACCTGGGAGGTGGAAATCTTAATGGTTTTCTCAGCCTTTCCAGCATGGCCGATGAACGCATCCTGGGCATTGACCACCAGATTCATGATCACCTGCTCCAACTGACTGGGATCGGCATAGATGGTTCCCGCCTGTTTATTCAATGATATGGTAAACTTGATATCCTCCCTGAGCAGCCGCTTCAGCATTTTTTCCATTTCTACTATCAGCTTATTGATATCTATGACTTGAGGGATGACCATCTGTTTGCGGCTGAAACCAAGCATCTGGCGGGTAAGGTTGGCGGCCCGGTCAGCAGCCTTCTGAATTTGTTCCACGTTGTGCTTTATCTTGGTAGAGTCTGTCAGGTTCATCATGGACATCTGGGCGTAGCCGGTTATAGCCGTAAGGATATTGTTGAAATCATGAGCGATGCCGCCGGCAAGGGTGCCGATTGATTCCATCTTTCGGGATTGGTAGAGCTGGCCTTCCAGCTTTTTTATTTCGGTTATATCCAGGGCATTGAAGATGATAGCTGCTGATAAATTATCTTCAATCAATGGTTTAAAGGAAAGAAGGACATCAATCGTCTTGCCATCTTTGTGGCAAAAATAGGTTTCAATGGTACTCATGCCATATTTTCGAATAAATTTTTGCAGCTCACGACCAACTTTCTCGTACTCTTCATCTGAAGGGTAGACCATTCTTGCATTTTGACCGAGAAGTTCCTGCTCGGTATACCCCAACATTTTACAAAACTGCGGATTTACTTCCTGGAAAACCCGATTTGCCGAAATGCCAATGCCTGTTGGCGCACTCTGGAGGATAGTTTGCAGTTTTGCTTCCCTGTCCCGCAACAGCCCTTCTGCCTGCAGGCGGGCAGTGACATCCCTGAGAATGACCAGCATTCCCACCGGTTGGTTTTGCTGGTCGCAATAGCGTGATGCACTGAGAGATATGTTTAATAACTGTCCATCTTT
Organism: Pseudomonadota bacterium; assembly: GCA_034660915.1. Classification (NCBI taxonomy): domain Bacteria; kingdom Pseudomonadati; phylum Pseudomonadota; species Pseudomonadota bacterium. Next base: position 42,705 of record JAYEKE010000079.1, on the reverse strand, counting down.
GGTTAAACGCGTCGTTTCAAACCCCTGGCAGGGAATGCCATTATAAATGACTTCCATGATAAGTTTCATTGAGTCTTCGCGCTCAGATTCCGGCATGAAAGGAATCCGCCGGCCTTTAAGTTCGTCCAAACTCCAGC
>JAYEKE010000079.1:0-42468 GCA_034660915.1 Pseudomonadota bacterium | reverse complement strand
GCTTCTTCTTCAGAGATGAAGAAATAATCAGCGCGTTTAGCATGAATCATTTTGAACATGCCGACATTCTCGATGTTTGTTACTTCCTGTTTGGGATGAAGTTCGTTAATCTTTGTGTCGACAAATCGACCATAAGAATAGCCGTTTTTTCTCAGGAGGATCAGACTGGCATTGGCAAGTGTTTCTTCCAAAGTTCTACCGGATATCATTTTTTTGTTGTCAGCCCGTGCCAAAGCCATCAGATGTTTATCCTGATAAATGCAGGCTGAGTAGTTGGCAAATTTTTCACGTTCTGAATTTTTGAACCAGCCGAGGAGACAATCTTTCGATCTGTTTGCTTTTATGATTGCCATCTGGCGTTTTGCTGGGGTTTTTTGCCATTGAAATTGAACGCCAGCCTTTGTAAACGCTAGTTTGGCAGGATCTGCACAAAGTCCATAAACTCCAAGGGAACCGGTTATATAGTATGGTGGCCTTTCGTGGTAATGAATTGTTATGATCCCATGTGGTGCTGGCGGTGTATTTGACGTGGTTTGGTGAGTTAAAGGTTTCATGTCCTGGGAAATAAAATTTTTCCCAAACAATATCGCAATTGCAATAACCAAGCACAGGCAAGAAATAAAGACGCTACCGAACTGTAGCTTGAATGGTGATGCTTTTTTCCTTTGCATTATATGCCTTAAAATTTTGCCTCTGCACTGATAATTTTAAATTTCAATGGTTTATATTTTATCGTCCAAAATTCAAAGAACTTGATATCCTTTCGCCTGAAAAAGATGATTTTTATATTCCTATCGCGACCATAACGACAAGTGCCATCAGGCAATAATAACCTGATGGCACTTGCTAGATGAGAAAAACTATCGTTATTGATTAGAAATACAGCACCTTATCGGCACCATCGATTGCTCCCCAGGCATCAGGCAGCTTCACCGGAACAATGAAATCTTCAATTTGTGAAGTGTCATCCACGGAATCGGCAAATTCACCAATAACATGAAAAGTAGCACAGGAGGCAATAGTAACTCCCAGCTGATCTTTCTGGAAACGAGCCATCTGTTCCAGGTTGTCGGGCAGGTCGGCAGCCGAAAGACCGTCCAGCTGACCGGCAATCAGTTCTTTCACGTTCTGGGGAAGTTCCAGCTTTGCCAATTCACCTTTTTTCACCATGGAAACAGCGTTGGGTCCATAAAAGATGGTAACATTGGGGACGTTGCCTAGTTTCTTCGCCATAAAAGCGATAACATAGCTGGCATATTGATTGGCAGGTTCAGTGGTACTGACAACTAACAGCAGGTTTTTGGTATCGGACATTTTCTTTCCTCCTTAAATAAAGTTGCGGTTTTAGAAATCCATATTCAAAAAATGAATTTCCCTGTTCTTATCCATTTTCACCTGTCTCGCAAAAACTTTTAAAGCAAGCCCTCTTTCATGAGCAGTCATTACTCAAACAACATCAAAACAGTATCGATCACCCTCCTCCAGATGCCGCCTTTGGGAACATCCTCCAAGACAACCAATGGCTGGCGGGTAATGACCTCATCCTCAAGTTCGATTATTACTTCACCGACTTTGTCACCTTTGCTTGCCGGGGCCTGCAGCTGTGGTCGGATTTCGGTGTGAGTATACAGATTATCATACTGTTGACGCGGGATGGTGACATACAGGTCGTCGGCCAGTCCCAATGCCATTTCCTTCCTGTCACCCATCCATATCCGTGTACTGGCCAATTGGGTGCCGGCGCCGTACAAGCGATGAGTCTTGAAAAAACTAAAGCCATAGTTCAACAAAGCCAGACTCTCATTGAGACGGACCTTTTTGCCGGTAGTTCCCATTATAACTGAAATCAGGCGCATGCCGTCACGCTTGGCAGACGCAACCAGGCAGTAACCGGCAGCTTCGGTATGCCCGGTTTTAACCCCATCCACCGAATCGTCACGCCACAGCAATCTGTTGCGATTGCGCTGCCGGATGTCGTTATAGGTGTACTCTTTTTTCGCATACAGCTTGTATAGCTCCGGAAACTCCCGGATGCTTGCCTCAGTCACCAGCGTGATATCCCGCGGGGTCGTGTAATGATCCTCATGCGGCAGTCCGGTAGCGTTGGCAAAATGCGTGTGGTTCATGCCGAGACGTTGGGCGTGGCTGTTCATCAGATTGGCGAAAGCTTCTTCGCTGCCGGCCGCATACTCGGCCAGCGCGACGCTGGCGTCATTACCAGACTGGATGATCATACCCTTGAGCAGGTTTTCTACGGAAACATGTTTGTTGACTTCGATGAACATGCGAGACCCAGGCGTTTTCCAGGCCTTCTCGCTGACCAGGACCTCGTCAGACAGTTTGATGGTATCGTCGCGCAGTTTGCAAAAGACGACATAGGCGGTCATGATCTTGGTAAGACTGGCTGGTTCGAGGCGTTGCTCGGCATCCTTGGCCGCAAGTATGGTGTCACTGTCCATGTCAATCAACAGATATCCGGTTGCCGCAATCGATGGCGGTGCCGGTGTCTGTATGCCGGCCAGCGCTGTCAAAGGCACAAGAAGACAAAGGGTGAAAAATGCTAAAATGATCTTATTATACACAATACTACTTCCGTCAGGTAAGAGATGATAAGAAATGCTTTTTCAGCGGCTGGCAATCACTTTGACCCGGGACTTCCTTATAAATATCAGCCCTTCAGCAAGAGCTGGAACGAAATAAACACCGAACCACTTTTGCTAATCACCAGTACTCTTCTATATACTACAAATCCATCCGTTTTGTCAATCTACAGTCATCTGCAGTGAAGTAACACGTAATCTGTCCGAATCATGTTTAAACCAGGGGGTGAGGCATGAGACGGACAGAGATGTTGCAAGACATTTCGTCGTCAGGTAGACTTCTATCATGAAAATGGCCTGGATGGCAGCACCCATGAATGGGTTCCAGGTAAACAGTGGGACCTGATTGTGACGATGGAATCGGTTATTAATTTTCTTGTGACCGCGTTCCTACGCATGGCCGCATAATTATGATGATTTTGGTAAAACTTCAATTCATTAATAAATACGCGGTTTTTATTTATGGGTAGTGGTAATTCGCGGTAAGGTACTCAGCAACAGTCTCTCAGAGTAAAGATCGATGTTGGCAATATCCATGGAAATATTCAGTAATTTATTAAAGGTAAGACTCCTATCTCTCTCCGTAAGGATTATACTCAACTTTCTGAATTGCATTGCCAGAGACATATTACCGGATGTTCGGGCCTGGCTCATAGCGGTATTGACCGCCGAACGAATCACACGATGTGATTCGCGGCGGACGCCTCGGAAGCTGGCCATGGACGGCCAGCGAGAATGAGCGAGAGCCATGCCGTAACAGCCGGGGATATTACGTTAGTGCACCGTATAAATCCAGCTGTTTATGGCAACTCAGAAAGTTGAGAGTTTATTATCAATCCCACTTAGAGATGTCAATAAGTTTGGAAATGTATTACATGTTGTTGGCTGTAATCACAAAACCATATTTTAAATTGGTTTTGGCGACTATTATCGTTTCTTTAATGGCTTTCGAGACGTCCTGAAATGCGGATATCAGGGGGATACGGCATGCACAGGTTTATCATCAACGGCGATAATTTTATTAAGTTCTAAGACTTTTTTTGGACAAATCCAATAAAATATGGTATTGATCTTGTAACTTCATCTTTTATTATATTCTAAAGACATTATTTAACCCATTGTTTTAAGTTTGATACATTGTTATGATTGAAAAAAGTTGAATCTGTCATTCAAGATAGATTTTAAAAAGAAGGGGCTGAAAATGAACACAAAGAAAATGATCCAAAAATTTTACTTGATCGGCATTTTAATTCTTTTGCTTTCTATGGTCATAAGTGGCTGCTCCAAGCCCAAACTCGAAAGAGTCGAAATCAAGCCAGCAGAAAAAACACTTGCCGTTGGCGCTACTTTGTCCTTTGAAGCAACCGCCATTTCAAGTGAAAACAAGAAAATGCCGGATGCTGTTTTCAACTGGACGGTTGACAGCAACAAAGGTGCCATTGATGAAAATGGTCGGTTGAGCGCTAAAATACCCGGCCAGATTAAGATTACGGTAACTTCGAAAGGCGTATCGGCGCAAGCTCAAGTTACAATCATCCCGGTTGAGGTGGCCGACATTAAAGTTCAGGTGGATAATGAAAAAGCGTTGGCGGGAACAAGCACCAAGCTTACTGTAAAAACGCTCTCAAAGGAAAAAAAACCGGCCGGTTTTAATAAGATCTTGATATCATCTCCGACAAAAGGGATCAAGCTGTCCACCGAAAAGCTAACCATGAACCAACAAGGGAAATCAGAAATCGAATTGGCCCTGTCTTCAACCCCGGGAACAAACACGGTGATCTTAAAAGCAGGTAAAATCACCAAAAAAATCCAAATAGAAGGGACACCCATAACCAGTATCACCATCACCCCTGAAAAAAAGGTATTTGAAGTCGGGGAAAGCATCCAATTTAAAGCTGAAGGATATGATAAATTCGGCAACCATCGTCCGGTTCAAGCGCGGTGGTCAATGGCCCAAAAAAATGCCGTGCTGAAGGATAAGGGAATGGTATTAGCCAAGAAGCCCGGAGACTGTATCTTATTGGCTCATTTAGAAAAAATCACCACGGGAAGACCGTTTACTATTGTTCCCGGGAAGCTGAACAAGATTGAATGCAAACCGGAGTCCATAAAAATACCAGCCGGCCAGACCGCGCAAATTAAGGTCAAGGGCTTTAACAAATACGGCCATCAACTGCCGGTTGAGGTTGAATGGTCAGTAGAAAATAATCTGGGAACCGTTGCCAAAGACGGTATCTTCACGGCTAAAAAGGTGGGGAATGGTATTGTCAAGGTTGCAAAAGAAGGTGTTTTTTCAGAAGTCAAAGTGGAGATAGAACATGGGCCTCTTGCGGATATCAGGATCAAGATCAAAGACAAACAGATAGAAGCAGGAAAAACGATAAATTTAAAAGCAGCGGGAGTTGATGCGTATGGAAATGAGTTTTCCATAGAACCAGAATGGTTGTTAAGCAGATCTATGGGAACAATTGACAAGAAAAAGTCCACGTTCACTGCCTTGCGAAGCGGTATTGGAGAAATAAGAGCCAAGGTGGAAAATATCCTTGAATCATACCAAGTTGAGATTATACCAACAGCATTATCCCAGTTGCAAATATCACCGGAAAGCATGGATATGCTGGCGGGCGAAACAAAACAATTCGTAGTAACAGGATACGATAGCTTTGGGAACAAGGTTACCACCCAGGCCCGTTTCTTCATGAAAAAGGAGCTGGGAGAATTGAGCCCTGATGGTATTTTTCAGGCAAAAAAGGCCGGGAATACAATAATTGAAGCCAAGATGAAAAATTTAACCGCGAAAAGCACCATTGCCGTGGCTCCCGCAAAGATGAAAGGGGTGGTTATCAAACCCAAAGGACCTCTTTCTCTGCAAGCCGGTAAAACACAGCATTTTTTGGCCTCCGGTCTCGACGCCTTTGGCAACATTGTCAAGTCCGCTGTTAATTGGAATCTTCTTCCTCCAAAATTGGGAACTATTGATGACCATGGCGTCTTTATGCCCACAAAATCCGGACAGGGACAGGTTGTCGCCACAGTCAAGCAGTTAAGAACTGACAGAGTATTAAACATCCAGGTTCCCATAGATATAGCACCAGGTGAACCAACTCAGATAAAACTTGAGCCGGTGAAGCTTAAAATAACCGCCGGTGAAGAAAAATATTTTGCTGCTGCGATTTACGATGCTTACGGTAACAAAACCGTGACAGCATTGAAATGGAGTGTAAAGGATTTTCCTGCCGGCAGTATTGACAATAGAGGACTGCTTAAAGCTGTCAAAGCAGGAAGGGGAAAAATCAGGGTCGCCGGTGGAAATTTAATGGCAGAAGCAGAAGTTCAGGTCCTGCCGGCGGAGATCTCATTTTTAAAAATCACTCCGGGAACTATTTCAGCAAAGGCAGGTGAGAAAATACATTTAGATGCCGTGGGAGAGGACAGATTTGGAAATGTTGTTGACGCGCGGGTTATCTGGAGTCTTACAGACACCAGGCTGGGAACAATCACTTCCGAAAATTACCTTCTTCCCGCAAAAAAAGGTAAGGGATTTTTAATGGCCACTGCTGGTGACATTGTTGAAAGGATACCGCTTGAAGTAATGAAAGGAGCGTTGTCTTCATTCAAAGTAGTGCCCACCAAACAAGTTGTGCCATCAGGTAAAAAGTTTCAATTTAAGGCGATCGGCTTTGATGTGGGTGGCAATAAACTTGCGGTCAAACCGACATGGTCAATACAAAAAAAGAAAGATATTGGCAATATCGATGATAATGGACTTTTTGTTGCCAAAAAAACAGGAACCGGTACAGTTGAGGTCAAATCAAATGAGATCAAAGCTACGACTGAAATTGAGGTTATAGCCGGAGAAGCGGCTTCGATAAGCGTGATTCCTGATAAAGTTAATATAACAGCAGGTAATGAGGTAAAATTTGAAGTAGAGGTGTTCGATGCCAATGCAAATCTTATTTCCTTGCCGAAATACAGCTGGTCGGTCCAGGGCGAACTTGGCAAAGTTACAAGGAATAATCTGTTTCTGGCCCACAAAGCCGGCACAGGAATAATAACAATTACTTCAGGGAAAGCCGTTACAAAAATCCATGCTGAAGTCAATGTCGGCAGTGTCAAAAGGATTAGAGTAAGCCCTGAAACCATCGTCCTTAAGGCAAACTCAAGTATTACTTTTGAAGCAAAGGGATATGATCAGGAAGGAAACGAGGTAAAATTACAGCCTGCCTGGTCGGTTGCGGGTGGAATAGGCTCGATAAACAACGATGGTAAATTTGAAGCTCAGATCACGGGACATGGTAATGTATCGTGTCAGATGGCCGATATTTTTGGCTTAAGTTCTGTCGAAGTCAAACCGGGGACGATTAAAAGTATTAAAATTGATCCACCGGAAACAGTATTGACGGCGGGAGAAGGCATTACTTTTGGGGCCACAGCCTATGACGTATACGGTAATGTTTGCCCCGCGGATTTCAGTTGGAATTTGGAAGCCGAGAAAAGCTTAGGCACCTTCACTACTTCGGGCAGGTTTAAGGCTGAGATAACAGGAGAAGGAAAAATTGTCGCGTCTGCCAACAAGGTCAAAGGTTACAGCAAGATAAAAGTAAAACCAGCTGTTTTAAATCGAGTGACCATTACCCCCCAAAGCTTGAGCCTGGTGTCTGGTAAAGATACTCAGTTTACCGCTTTGGGAAAAGACCAATTTAACAACCTCATCTCTATTTCCCCCCGCTGGTCCGTGGAACCAAAAGAAATTGGCAAAATAACTCCTGAGGGAATATTTTACGCCCAAAAGGCCGGCAAAGGGACCTTAAAAGTTACTGCTGAAGGTATTGAAAATAGCGTATCAATAGAGGTAAAACCAGGCGAACCCAAATACTTGCGTATTAAAGCGCCTACTTCTCCTGTCATGGCTGGAAAGACCTATCCATTTACTGTTGTGGGTTATGATGAAGGGGGAAATACTTTCCCAATCAAGGCAGAATGGGCGGTGACGAAAGACCTTGGTAATATTGAAAAAGACACGGGCATCTTTCATGCCGCTAAACCAGGTAAAGGAACAATTATAGCTCATAGCGGTGAAATCATAACCGACATGCCAGTGGAAGTTAAGCCGGGAGAACTGACGCATCTTTTTATAGAGCCAAACACCATTACGGTTGCGTCCAATACAAAACAAAAATTTATGGTCCATGGACTGGATATAGAAAAAAATAAAGTAGAACTACCCTCCCCCGTGTGGAAGGTTCAAGGAAGTATTGGCATCTTTAAGGAGCCGGGCATATTCCACGGAACCAGCCAGGGAAAAGGAAAGGTAACTGCCAGCGTCGGAAAACTCCGGGCGGAAGCATATGTCACAGTTATTCCAGGCCAACCGGATTCCGCGAATTCAAGACTTCGCTTGAACCACACCTCAATCCCTGCCGATGGCGTCACCGTGGCTGAAATTATTGTTGAGGTGTACGACGTCTATAACAATTTTGTTCCTGATATTGAGGTTAAACTCATCTCAGATAGACAGGGAGATATTATTCAACAGCCAGCCAAAACAAACCGGAAAGGTCTGACAACTGGAACTATTGGTTCAACAGAGCCAGGCACGGCTACAATTAGTGCGCTTATTAAAGATATGCCTTTCAGGGATACGGCCAGGATAGTTTTCAGGGACAAGTAAAGAAGAAGTGGCAAGGCAGGGGCAACAAGGAACCCCACTCTATGAATAAAAATCGCCCTTTTATTGTGCTATTGATTATATTGCTTGCGATTGGGCTTTCTGCTTGTGAGCAGTCTGATAAAAATCTCCCACCCACAGGTGATGAGGGTAAATTACCGGTTACAGAAAAAAATACAGCATCAGCAATTGCCCCGCTTACAGAAAAATCAACACCAGTCGGGGAACAAACTTCCATGGCAAAGGCCGGGGAAACGGCAGAAGCCACAGCTATCCCTGAAACCGAAACTATTCATGAAGGCGAGAAAACTCCTGCTGCCGATGTACTGACACCACCAACAACACAGCCCGAAAAAGCGGTAGAATCCGTATCAGAACAAGAAAAAGAATCAGAGCCGAAGATTATCACAGCGCCGGAAACTACCGGGGAAAAGAAATATAATGTCCCTGATACTTACACACTGCAAAAAGGCGAATTCCCCTATTGTATCGCTCGCCGTTTCAATATTACTCCCAACGCTTTGTTACGTACCAACGGGTTAAACAGGAATTCTATAACCCATCCCGGCATGGTATTAACTATTCCCGGGAATGCGGAAGTGTACGATATAGGTACGCGTGCCCGGCTAAAACATCCAACCGAATACACGGTCAGAGCTGGTGATACGGTTTACAGAATTGCTTGCCTGTTTGGGGATGTTGATCCCAGAGCCATCATTGAAACCAACGGTCTGATGCCCCCCTATACACTTAATGTCGGCGATACGCTCTCTATTCCCAAATAAGTGCCGATGTGGGGACAGAATTCAATTCTGTCCCCCTGCGAAGCAGGGCGAAGCAAAGGTGCAAACCAGTGCAATAAGCAGGAGGCATTAAGCCAAATATTTACATAAAAGCGCCTCGTTTCGCACTTTTGCAAAACGAGGCGCTTTACATCTGATAACCAGAGAACTCTGGAAGGGAATACTCTATGCCAGCTTGCTCAGAAAACTATCCGGAATATGGACATTCTTTTTCCCGGCAATAGCGAAATAATAAAGCGGGGTTCCATCGATAGAAAACCGGTGGCGGTAGCGCTCAAGGTGGTGCAGATCAAGGTATTCAGAGAAGATAAGTTCTCTAATAGCCTTTGAGAAACCACTGGTGTCACTGTTATCCAGAAAGGTTTCCTTGATGTTGAAAGCCACCCAGCTATTGGACTCAATAAGATTAAATGCTTGAAAGAACGCTTTTGGGGGAATATCACCATATCCCAGGGCCGCTACCGTAGTGAAACAATTGAGTGACCACGATTCCATATCCTCTTGTTCTTCCTTGCCCAGCTTTGTCAAGTCGGTGGTGTAGTAGTCATCATAGACCCCCGGCCGGTCACGCTCACAGGACTTCTCGGCTTCAGGAAATATGTCGACCCCGACCATGCGGGATACACCATGATCTTTCAAGGCTTCACCGACCATACCATTTCCCGCACCGAGGTCAAGAACGCGAAGTTCTGAAAAATTTAAATTAGACTGCTGCTCCACTGTTGTTTTCAGTATGTCACTAACCTTGTTATGAGAACAGCACTTGAGACGGTCATAAAACAGTTGTTCGTAAAGCCCGGGAAACTTAAAAATCTCATTGTAATCATGGAAACGAAGTTTATGTTTCTCCCCGCCAGCAAAAAAATGAAAGAACGCCTCGTTCTGATCCATATTGCTTGTCTCTCGGGGAAATTGCACTTTATAGCGTTTGCTCAATTTATTCTCCTTTCCTGAACGTCTTTTTAGATCTTAGACGCATTGCTCAGGCGTTAAAGTTTTTTTATCTTCCGCAGCCTGGCCGGCACCGGCTATTGACAGGTCAACAACGTGGATGCCAAATGCATGCCGTTCGCAAATATGCAGAAATATGCAGAAAACAACACAAGGCTTACTGCTGTTGTTAGTAGCGATAATGATCCTGTTTGAACGGTCCTGACTGGGGTACACCGATGTATTCGGCCTGCTCTTTCGTAAGCGTGGTCAGTTTTGCCCCCAGTTTTTCCAGATGGAGCCGGGCTACTTCTTCATCCAGCTCTTTGGAGAGTCGGTAAACACCAATTTCCTTGTCCTCGTTCCAAAGGTCGATCTGGGCCAGGGTTTGATTAGTAAAGGAATTGGACATGACAAAGCTGGGATGTCCGGTGGCACAGCCGAGATTGACCAGGCGGCCTTCGGCCAGGAGATAGATGGAACGTCCATCAGTAAAGGTATACTTATCTACCTGGGGCTTGATATTCTGTTTTTTGACGCCCGGGATATTGTTGAGCCCGTCCACCTGAATTTCATTGTCGAAATGACCGATATTGCAGACGATGGCCTGATCTTTCATATTAGCCATGTGCTCGGCGGTAATCACGTCGAGATTGCCGGTTGTGGTAACGAAGATATCCCCCATGGGCAGGGCATCTTCAATAGTCATCACCTGATAACCGGCCATGAGTGCCTGCAGAGCACAGATGGGATCGATTTCCGTGACGATCACCCGCGCCCGCTGCGAGGCGAGTGATTCCGCTGACCCCTTGCCAACGTCGCCGAATCCACAGACAACAGCAGTTTTCCCGGCGATCATCACATCGGTAGCCCGCTTGATGCCATCCACCAGGGATTCCCGGCAGCCGTAAACGTTGTCAAACTTGCTTTTGGTTACTGAATCGTTGACATTGATAGCCGGTACCAGCAGGCTGCCGTCTTTAGCCATCATATAGAGACGATTAACGCCGGTGGTGGTTTCTTCGGAAGCTCCCCGCCAGTCCTTGACTACCCGATGCCAGAATTCAGGCTCTGCTTTCTGGGTTTCCTGCAGCAGCCGGTTTACGGTCTGGACTTCCTTGTTGTCTGTCGGTTCGTCCAGGATCTCCGGTTTTTCTTCCGCGGCGTATCCCCGGTGGATGATCAGGGTGGCATCGCCGCCATCGTCCACCACCAGGTTCGGTCCGGAACCATCCGGCCAGGTAATAGCCTGTTTTGTACACCACCAGTATTCCTCCAGGGTTTCGCCTTTCCAGGCAAAAACCGGCACGCCTGCTGCCGCAATGGCTGCGGCGGCATGATCCTGAGTGGAGAAAATATTACAGGAAGCCCACCTGACATCGGCTCCCAGGGCCTTCAGCGTTTCAATCAAAACGGCAGTCTGAATGGTCATATGCAGGCTGCCCATAATCCTGGCGCCAGCCAGGGGCTGATCCGGGCCGTATTTTTCCCGAGTAGCCATGAGTCCCGGCATTTCGTGCTCGGCGATTTCGATTTCACGACGACCAAAAGCGGCCAGACCAGGATCTTTGATTTTAAAGACTGGAGCCTGGGACGTCTTGCTGTTCAGCTGGTCAGCTAAATTACTTTTCATTATCTTAACCTCGTATTTTTCTAATATTAAATGCCGGATACGGGATTGACGGTAGTCGTCATTCTGGACCCGGCACCGGTTTATTTTTCCTGTTTACTTTGGAAAACCGTTGAAATGTTTCAACGGCTGGTTATCACGCACTTAACCGTATCACTCCCTTAGTTTTGCTTGCCTGACGCAAGGCTTCAACCTTATCCAGCTGTTCCCACGGAAACCCGGCGCGGCCGAAATGGCCGTAAGCCGCCGTCTGTTGATATGTCCAGCCCGAAGGAGACTGGAGGCCCAGCTGGTCGCTGATGGCCGCCGGACGAAAATCGAAAACATCGCTGTTTTCCAGTAAGTCCTGCAAGGCGGAATCATCCACGATCCCAGTTCCATAGGTGTCAATATTGATGCTCAGAGGCCGGGCGACGCCGATGGCGTAGGCCACCTGGATTTCACACTTTTCAGCCAGGCCGGCTGCAACCAGGTTTTTGGCCGCATAACGGGCATAATAGGCGGCGCTGCGATCCACCTTGGAAGGATCTTTCCCGGAGAAAGCACCACCACCATGACTCCCGACACCGCCGTAGGTATCGACGATAATCTTGCGACCGGTAAGCCCGGCATCAGCATATGGTCCACCTAAAACGAAAGCCCCGGTGGGGTTGATAAAAAATTCAGTATCCTGGCTAAGCATACCGGTAGGGCTTAAAACTTCACGGGCTACTTCAATTAGTTCTTTCCGAATTTGTTCAAGAGGGACATCGTCCGTTTGATGGCTGATAACCACGCTGGTAATGCTTTGGGGTTTGCCATCCGCATACTCCACCGACACCTGACTCTTGGAATCGGGTCTCAGATAGGTAAGGTCACGGTTCCTTCGCCGCTTTTCCAGTTCCATGAGCAGGCGATGACTGAAAGCTATGGGGGCGGGCATAAGCTCCTCGGTTTCCTTGGTAGCAAAACCAAACATCATTCCCTGGTCACCGGCACCCTGCTCATCATACAGCCCTTTCCCTTCGGTTACCCCCTGGCTGATGTCCGGAGACTGACCATGGATGCGGGAGATATATTCAAATGACTCATGCCAGAATTTAAGTTCAGGACGATCATAGCCGATGGAGCGCACCACATTGCGGGCAATTGCTTCAGTGTCAATGGATTCCCAACCATTACAGGTAATTTCACCCATATTGCTCACCAGGTCATGACCGACCGCGGTTTCACAGGCAACCCGGCTTTTGGGATCAGCCGCCAGACAGGCGTCAAGAACTGCGTCGGAAATCTGGTCACAGACTTTATCCGGATGCCCACTGCCTACGGACTCCGACGTGAACACATGTTCTGCATTAATTTTACTCATAATCTTTCTCCTTTGGTTAGATGTTAATGGATTTACGGAAGCTTCATTCCCGGGAAATAAAGAATCAGAACAAATCAGGGTCTCAGGGGCAGCTATAGCATGCAAGTGCTGTACCATTATTCTATTTTTTATTTATTTAATGGTTTCTCAACTTCTTGAGTTGCTCTAAAAACAGCTGAAAGAAATCTCCAGGGATGTTCCGGCATGGCTCTCGCTCATTCTCGCCGGCCGTCCATGGCCTGCCTGTGCGTGCCGCACGCAGACAGGCCGGCTTCCGAGGCGTCCGCCGCGAATCACGTCGTGTGATTCGTTCGGCGGCCAATACCGCTATGAGCCAAGCCAGAACATCCTGCTGATATGTCCCTGGCAATGCAAGTCAGAATGTTGAGATGGTTTTTAAAAGCCATTAAATAAAATGCTTCAACAACGGCACATGCAAGCAGTCGCCAACAACAACCTTGCCCGTGAATTTTTTTACGAAGCGCTCTTTTTTATGATACAAATATATATCAGTATTAACGTGATAGCGATATTCTTCCTGAAATATTACCATGGGATGCTAATTTGTCTAAATTTCATACATATGCTATAGAACTTATGGGGAAAGTGTTTAAAATTTAGAATTAACTACGGATTATAGTATGTCTAAAGATTGAACAGACATATCCAGCGAATCAGCCAGTTGAAAAATTATTCCATCTATCGCCTTAAACGATAGCAAAACCAATCTCAATTGTCTGAATGACAACGGGGGCACAGAATAAAATGTCAATAAAATCAAAAAATTATGAGCCAACAAATGACAACACCCCTTGCAGAGTTCTGTGTGTGGATGAGGGGAAGGAGTTGGCCCGTCGAATCGAAAACCTTTTTACTGATGTTTCCCTTCGCGTTTTCCGTGAAAGTATCCTGGGTCGGGTTTTAGGTCACTTTGAAGAGGATATTTACGATGTTCTGGTGCTGTCAAGCTGTGCTGAAGATAGGGGCCAGAGCGATTACATTGAGGTGATGGAGGTGCTTGCGGCTGAAAGCCCCGCGACCCAGGTGCTCATGTTGATTAATCCTGAGGATATCGAACTGGGTACCATGGCCTTGGAAGCCGGCTCTTATCACTACGCCAAACTGCCCATAGAAGATGATGAGCTGAAAATACTCATCGAATCCGCTTTAGCCCAACGTCCGGCATCAGCTCCAAATTTACTGCTTAAAAAGGAACACCAGCCAAAGGGTTTTGACGATATGCTGGGGACCTCAGCGGCAATGAAGGAGGTGTACCGTTTTATTCGGCAAACAGCGATAACGGATATTCCTGTTTTGCTGTCCGGAGAAACGGGTACTGGTAAAGACCTGGCCGCTGAAGCTATCCACCATTTGAGCCCGCGCAACGAGTTCGTCTATACACCGGTTCATCTTGGCGCCTTGCCTCCGGAACTGGTGGCCAGCGAGCTTTTCGGCCATGAAAAGGGAGCTTTTACCGGAGCTACGGAAACCCGTAAAGGAATTTTTGAAGAATCACACCGGGGAACGGTTTTTCTTGATGAGATTTCAACGATTAACGACCGGACCCAGATCAGCCTGCTCCGTCTGCTGGAAACCAAAGAATTCAGCCGCATTGGTGGCAACTCGACCATCTCCGCGGATGTACGTATTATCGCGGCAACCAACGAAGACCTGCTGGCAGCAACTAAGCGAGGTCAATTCCGCGAGGATCTTTATTATCGGCTGGAGGTTTTCCAGATCAGCCTGCCTCCCCTCCGAAAACGGGAAGACGACTGGCGATTGCTGGCGGAGCATTTTCTGCAATATTACAATAAAGAATATCAAAAACGCATTATTGGCTTCTCACTTGAATGCATAGATTCTCTGAAATCCCATACGTGGTCCGGCAACGTCCGGGAACTCAGGAATATCATCCATCGGGCAGTGGTACTGTGCACGGGGAGTATGATTCTGACCGAACATCTTCCCCAAAGGATCAAAAAAGAGTGTGCGGCTCAGGAAAAAATAGTTTTACCGGTGGGCACCAGCCTGGAAGAAGCCGAATGTGAGCTCATAAAACATTCCCTCAAAGCCACGGGCTACAATCGCCAGCAGGCCGCTCGCGTACTGGGAATCAGCCGGGGAACCGTATACAATAAAATGAAGAAATACGGCCTTGATTGAGACTGGCTCAAGCATCCAAAATCTTGATGCCGCTAACATCACCGTCCCCGCTACCAAATCAAAGTCTTATAAATCCATCCCTGATCACCGTCTGAGTGCCGTATTTTTATCCATTTCCCCTGTTTCTTAATAACTTTAAAGGCAACCCCTTTTTCACTGGTAAAAGTTACCGGATATTTGGTTCCCGGACCGGACCGGACATTACATCTATCCTTGATGGTAATCACCGTTGACTGCTTGCCCAGCAGTTTAGCGTAAACCCAGCCGGCATCCCCCTCAAAATCACTGAATTGATACCAATGACCGGATTTCTTAATGATCTGTACCGGATAATATCTCCCCACCTGCCAGATAATCTCATACTTGGTCCCCGGCCCGGAACGGATATTGGCTTTCGGCACCTTGATGGAAAGCCGCTCGGCCATTGCCAACCCCGGCATCAGGCATAATAAAAACATGATCAGGATAAAAGCAAACAGTTTTTTTCTCATCCAATAAACATGAATCACAAGCAATACCTCTTCCTCTTTTTCTAAAATTGATGGTTCCGTAAAAAACGTTCTCAGTCCGCTTTGGCGGCTCAACTTCAACCTAAGTTAAGCGATTAGCTGTTAGCTATCAGCGTTTAGCCTTGAAAAATAAAGGCGTTACGTTAATGAGAAATAACACCCAACGGGTGAAAGACAGAGACACGAAGTCACAGAGGGCAAATGACTCGGGTTCTCTGTGACTTTGTGCCTCTGTGAGAGTATTTTTATCTTTTCTGAAAACGTAGTCGAATGTTTACGTTTGTAATAGCAAAACATCCTGTAATCATTAAACTAATAGCTAACCGCTAAAGGCTAATCTCTCAGTTTAGGTTCAAATAAGGATGTTCCGGCATGGCTCTCGCTCATTCTCGCCGGCCGACCATGGCCGGTTGTGGGGCGCGCTAAAGCAATGTCCCCGGGCGTCCGCCGCGAATCACATCGTGTGATTCGTTCGGCGGCCAATACCGCTGTGAGCCAAGCCCGGACATCCGGGTTGATCGCTCCACTCCATCATAATTCCCGGTATGATAATCCTAAAGACTTCCTTTTGGTTTCAATATGTCGCTGGATCAGCAGGGCGGCCTTTTCCGGATCTGCTTCCACCGCAAAAGTTGCGCCAACCACGTCATCAAGGCCTGAAGTCAACAGGTTGACAATATTCATGCTGCCGGTAATCGGTGGCATGGGTCCCAGCACCGTATACACGCCAGAAGCAACAAAATAGGTACCGATGGAAATGGCTTTTTCCGTAAACCATTCCGGTGCCGCTCCGGCCAGGGGTAGATCACAGATATCAACCTGAAGGGCATTGGCCAGCGCCGACGCCAGCATCAGGATACGGACATTATCAACACAACTGCCCATATTCAATACCGGCGGAATGCCAAGGGACCCACACACCTCCCGCAGACCGGGACCGGCAGATTTTATCGCCTCAGCCACTTTTAAGCCGGCCTTGGCATTAGCAAAAGACGCGCAACCCGTATCAACTACCAGATAATCATTTTCTATCAGCCGCTTGGTCAGGGTCACATGCCCATAATCATGCTTGATCTTGGGATTATTACAACCCACCACCCCTACAGCACCGCGAATCTTTCCAG
This sequence comes from Pseudomonadota bacterium, assembly GCA_034660915.1. Lineage (NCBI taxonomy): Bacteria > Pseudomonadati > Pseudomonadota > Pseudomonadota bacterium. The sequence continues at coordinate 25,693 of JAYEKE010000079.1, read as the reverse complement.
CCGTTATGGCATCAATCAACGGCTGGGGTGTACCACCCAGAGCCTCGATAATCGCCTCGACGGAAAAACCGCCCACCGATGGTGTTGGTTGAACCGGAAGATAGATTTCGCCACGCTGGTCAAAATTTTCGATGGCTTCCCGGACCAGCTGCCGGGCAAGTTCCGCCGCATTATCCGGATGAAATTCCCGATGCTCCATTCCCGGAAAACGGGCTTTGTCACTTGTACTAACCATTTTCGTATGATAATGAGGAGCGATGGCAGCCCCCAGAGATGGCATAATGCACTGATAATCGACAATCATCATCTCCACGGCCCCAGTACCGATAATCAATTCACTCATTAAAAAATTACCGGCCATCGGGATACCATGACGCATGAGCAGCTCGGTACCAGTGCAGCATACTCCCACGAGATTAATGCCTTTTGCCCCTTTATCCCGGGCCAGCTTCACCATATCGGTAGACTCACAGGCCTCCATAACCTTTTCTGAAACTACTGGATTATGACCGTGAACAACAATATTAACCTCATTTTCTTGCAGCACGCCGATATTGACCAGATTCGGCGATGGTTTGGGGGTGCCAAATAGAATATCAGAAACTTCAGTGGCAATCATCGAACCTCCCCACCCATCGGAAAGGGCATTTCTAAGCCCATGAAGCAAGAGACTCTGCCAACCATTATCCACCCCGATATGGGTGCGATGCATCATTTCCGAAGTTTCCCGGTCAATTCCCCGGGGGGTAATGCCAGCCTTTTTCCATATTTCACCCCTTTTTTCCGGTGCCCGGTTGGCCATGGTTAAATAACCTTTGCGGGTTCCAAATTCCTCCTGCAAAGCCACCGCCAGTTCCCCGGCAATTTCCAATATTTTCCGGCCGGCTGTATCAATTCCATACTCCCTGGCCACCTTCAACAGTTTTTCCTCATCGGCAATAGAATATCCCGGCGCCCGGCCGGCGGCTACCTCGGCCAGCACTTCCACCAGATCGCGCCCATGATCCGAATGAGCGGCCGCACCACCGGCAATCATACGCCCCAGATTTCTGGCGACGATAATATCGGCATCGGCACCACAAACTCCCTGCTGGGGACCCTCACCAAAAGGGTCAACACGACAAGGACCCATGGCGCAAATACGGCAACTCAAGCCCATCTCACAATAGCCACACTGGGGATCTTGGGTCGCCAGCCGATCCCAAACGGTTTCCACCTGATCCTGTTCCATTTTCTGCAATAACAATTGACCATCTTTAGTAATGGTGTGAACTTCATATTTTGAACTCATGCTATCTTCCTCCTCACTTGAAAGAAAAATTGAGCGATTTTCAACTTTCCGAAGCTGTCAGGGTTAGATTCCAAGCGGTATTGGGCGCCGCTATCAACATTGCAGGTGACTACGCTGCTTTTTAGTCGCGCGCAATAACTCAACCCCCATAGGAATCAACGGCTGTTGTTCCAAGCCGGAAGCAATGGCACAGGCAACTTCATGGGTTTTTCGTTTCAGCGCCGCATCTGATTCCTCAAAGGTCAAGGCCCCGGTTTTGCAGACCTCAACACAAGCGGGAACCAGGCCTATGTGCTGCCGATCAAGACAATTATCACATTTCTGGGCGATAGTTTTCGCCGGTGGCGCTGCCCAGTCCTGGTGATAGCGCAAAACCCCGAAAGGACAAGCCATGGCACAGGAAGCACAATTAATACAAAGATCGGGATCAATAAGCACCGTACCGGTGTCAGGATCGCGAAAAATCGCTCCCGGAAGGCAGGCCAGCATGCAGGGTGCCGGATCACAGTGATGACAGCGGTTAGGAAATCCTTCATGAAACAATCCGGCCCCCACATGTATTCGTGGTTTTGGCAACGGACTTTCATTTACCGCTGAAAAAAGTTTTTTCGTTTGCGAATGAGCGGTGGCACAGGCAAGCATGCATTGCATGCAGCCGACACAGCGCTCGGGGTGAACCTGGACTTGTTTCATTGGATTCTCCTTTCATCACTGGGCCATCGTTTTTACAACTTTTTACGAAAGCAAAGAAATTAATATATTACATGAAATATGCGATATAACTAATTGCTATTGATAATATAAGTTAGTTTATACAGATATTCTACAGCTAGACATAAATCAACTTCCCCGCCTGGAAGCCAGATTCCAGCAGCCTTTCCTTTCGCCCCTGAACCGGCAGACCACGTCGAATCAGAGACGACAGCACCCCTCCCTGTTCAAGATCATTGATCAAGAGCATACCCACCAACCGATCATGACGAAATACCAGTTTGTGATATTTTGATTTCTGTGCCTTCAAAGAAGATATCACCTCATAACGATCATCATCAAAAGGAGGATCAACCAGCCCCGCCGTCATCACATCCAGACCATAAAAGCGCATGACGTTACGACTCAGACTGCCCTGATAAACCACTTTCCGGCCGGCCATATTCATGCCAGCGATAATTCCCTGCTGGACGGCTTCCGGCCAGATGGCATTAACCCTTCTCGTCTGACGGGCGATATCTATGGTTTCCGCCACATCACCGGCAGCATAAATTCCCGCAACTGTGGTTTCCATATTTTTGTCAATAAGAATGCCCTGTCCATACCCGAGGGATAGTTGATCATTAAAAACAAAGCTGGTTGAAGGGGTGACGCCTTTGGCAATCACAACCAGACTTGCCGGTATTTCCGTCCCATCCGCCAAGGTTATAAATTTAAGAGAACCATGTTGTCCATTGAATTCGGCTACCTCAGCCTCAACCAAGACCCGCAAACCATTATGACGCAATTTTTCCAGGATCATTTGTCCGGCCAGTTTATCAACCTGCATGGTCAGCGGATGAGCTGAACGAATAAGCATGGTGACCTGCAGCCCCCTGGACTGCAAGGCATGGGCGGCTTTTAAACCGACCAGCCCGCCACCCACGACCACGGCTCTTTCGGCGCATTCTGCCGTCGCAAGAATAGATTGCACCTGAGATTGGGTTCGCAGGCAGAAAACTTCAGGCAGTTGAGAACCGGGAATATCCAGGATGCGTGGATCAGCACCGGAAGCAATTAAAAGCCGATCAAACGGTATACTGCGCCCTGCCCTACCCACTTTAATAACCCTTTCGGCCGGTTCAATTGCCTCCACCCGGTGGCCTAAAACAGGATTTATATGGAGATCATCATAAAAGGAGGGGGAACGAATGGCCAGACAATCAGCAGCAATTGATCCCGCCAGAAGATTACTGATCATCGGCCGACAGTAGGGATGGTGATCTTCATCGGCAACCAGGGTAATATTTCCTCGCCGATCCAGTTGACGGATGGCTTCGACAGCACTGACACCGGCAATGCCATTGCCGATGATGACATATTCCATGAACCGACTCCAGGGAAAAAGGTGGAAATGGAATAAACGAAAAAAGCTATAATATCATTGCAGATTATATTTTCATACTCTTGCTAAAGGAAAATTTCAACCGCTTAATAAGAGTTTTTACGAAAACTGCTGCGGCCAGAGGTGAATTAATCTGCAGAATCAAGAGATAAAGAATGGGAGGTATAGACGACAAGGGAATGAAAACTGATTTGGATTATTTGAAAAAAATATAACTATTCAGCAGGGTTGTCTTTACCTGCAGGGGACAGATTTTATTTTTTCTTTTTCGGGGACAGAATGATTTTCACCGAACAATATCGATCTTTAATTGATTTTAGTACCATCTCAAAATGAAAAATTTAATCTGTCTCCCGGTTTTCGTGAAAAAAATTCAGTCCCCTGCGGAATCAAGCTACTAGCTGGCTAAAGCTGAATAGTTACAAAAAAATAATAATCAGGCACCGGCGTGGGCAAGAAATTCATAAAATTTAGCTTTATATTTTGCCTCTATCTCATTAAATTTTAAGCCAATTTTTATTTGATTTTTATCGTTAAGTATTTTCTTTACTACTCCTTCAAGATTAAGTTCATCTACCAATCCAGGAAGGCAAAAAGAAAGGTTGACCTGCTGATCAACATCCATGGGGTTAGAAATGCCCTCCATCTCGCTGATTTCAAGGGCAACCTGACAGCCTCCTTTACTTAAATCAATAATCCGGGAATTAAACGTCATCTTACCAACCAGGAGATGGCTGGGAAGATAACAATCAACTCTTTTATGGTTGCGTAAATTATGATCTTCTATCTTGGCTGGATACTTAATAAGCAAAAGAGCAGCGGGAACTTCCACCACACAAATAATTTCAGCTTGAAAACCATAGACACTCCCCCGATGTAAAAATCTGACAACAATCGTTTTCCCGGGAACAAAAATGGCCTTAGCATTCTCTGCCAAGGGTTGGTGGATAATCATATACTGTCCCGGATCAACTCCAACCAGAACACTTTTAAAACGATCCGGCATTTTCTCAAGCTGGACCTGCAATGGGGTGCCTAAGTCAATTTCATACATTGATCAGAACACTTTCCAACGGAATAAAAAGCCCGTCATGAATTATTTAACGGGGACGGATTTGAAATCCGTCCCCAGGCGGCGCTAATCAAGTGTTGTCCTCATCAACCAGGAGAACAACTCTGTTTATTTTATCCTCCAAAATCATCCCGGCAGCGGACAGGCACAAGCATTGGTAATCCTCATGGCCAGATTATCAGCCATCTGCTGCAAAGCTTCAATCACTTCCGTATTCGGGGCTCCATGGCCGACAACTTCCGGTTGGATGATTTCAGCCTTCATATCCTTCAGGTACGCTTCCATTTTCGGCAGTACGCTAACATTCCAGCTGTTCTGGGTAAAAACACCAACCGGGTAGCCGTTCTTTTTCTTGTCCTTAAACAGCATCAGATAATATTCCAGTTTGGGGTAGATATTAGCATCATAGGTAGGCGCCCCGAAAACAATCCCGCCGACATTCAGCATTTCTCCGAGAATCACTCCTGATTCGGCACTGGCGGCATCAAAATATTTAACTTCAATACCCTTTTCTTCCAAACGTCGGTGAACTATTTCTCCCATCTTATGGGTATTGCCCCACATGGAACCAACAATCATTACTACCTTTGCTTCTTTCTCATTTTTTGCCCATTCCTGGTAACGGCTGATAATCGCCATGGGATTCTGCCGGTAAACCGGCCCGTGGGACGGACATAAAATATCAATGCCCATCCCACCTTTTACCCACTTATCAATAGCCTTGACCACATGCTGTAAATAAGAAGCGACGATGGTCCCCAGATAACGCCTGGCTTCAGGCCAATAAGCTTCCAGATCCATCTCATCATCAAAAAGAGCATCATCAACCGTCCCGTAGCCGCCAAAAGCATCACAGGAAAAGAGTACTTTATCTTCGGCCAGATAGGTAAACATGGTGTCAGGCCAGTGAAGCCAGGGATAGCTGAGAAATTTCAGGGTCTTGCCGCCAAGATCAATACTGTCACCATCTTTTACCGCCGTCACCCGCTCTCCTTCACCGTAAAACTGGTCAAGAAAAGTTTTAGCTTTGGCGGTACAAAGAATTTCGGCCTGGGGGCAAAGCTTGTAAACTGCCGGTATGGCTCCGGTATGATCGGGTTCCATGTGATTATGAATGATATAATCAACCTCATTCAGGGGAACAATTTCTTCCACCCGGCCGATAAATTCATCAGTATAGGTGGTCTTGGTAAGTTCAATCAGGGCCGTTTTTTCTTCACCCCGTACCAGATAGGCATTATAGCTCATTCCCTTGGGCAACGCCCATAACCCTTCAAAAAATGGGGTATCATGGTCATTGACCCCCACCCAATATACTCCATCGGTAATTTTCGTGGCACTGTTTGGCATGATCTTCCTCCTTCACCTCATAATCTGTTAACTTATGAAAAATGATGATTAATGTGAAATTTCTCAACAAAAATACCACCTCTACCATTGTAAGTCAATTATTTTTGTTCGCTTAAAAACGCGCAAAAAAACAAAATTCTTAAAAGCAAAGTAAAGATAAATCTGCTCAATGAAAACCAGTTCCGCTTATTTATCATCAATCCCTGCTTTATTAAAATCAGACTTCAGATTAAAGGCTGCAAGAGAATGTTCCCTTGTCAAAACAAAGACCGGCTATCCATACCACAAAAACCCTGGACTTCGCAGTTCAGGATCAATATGGTGTTTAAAAAAGAGATCGATACCAAAGCGGTTCATCTTGCCACCCTGGTACGCTCATGCCTTGGAGAATAATCAGCAGGTGAGGTTTTCAACCTGCTGATTATCATTGCTCTGCTGCTTCATCCCCGGCCTTAAACTGCCACATCAGCGGTTTGAGCAGATCAATGGGCAGCGGGAAGATGATGGTGGAATTCTGTTCGGCGGCAATCTCGGTCAGGGTCTGCAGGTAGCGAAGTTGCAGTGCCTGGGGATTTTTAGCCAGCACATTGGAGGCCTGGAGCAGCTTTTCGGAGGCCTGCAGTTCCCCTTCGGCATGGATGATCTTGGCCCGCCGTTCACGTTCGGCCTCCGCCTGGCGGGCAATGGCGCGGATCATGCTTTCATCCAGATCAACGTGCTTGATCTCGACGTTGCTGACCTTGATACCCCAGCGGTCCGTCTGTTCATCCAGCAGATGCTGCAGGTTTTCATTCAGTTTTTCCCGTTCGGCCAGCATTTCGTCCAATTCGTGCTGGCCAAGCACCGATCGCAAAGTGGTCTGAGCCAGTTGGCTGGTGGCAACATAATAATTTTCCACCTGGATAATGGCTTTTTCCGGGTCCAGAACCCGAAAATAGACCACCGCGTTGACCTTGACCGAAACGTTGTCGCGGGAGATGACATCCTGACTGGGAACATCCATGACGATGGTCCGCAGATCAACGCGTACCATCTGCTGAATGATGGGAATCAGGATGATCAATCCCGGACCCTTGACTTTCCAGAAACGCCCCAGAGTAAAAACAACGCCGCGCTGATATTCCCGCAGCACCCGGATGGCGCTGGCCGCCAGACCCACCAACAGGCCGAGAATGATATACGTGATAACATGGCTAATCATTGTTCCGTTCTCCTTTCTACTGCTGTTCTTCCACAGGCTTGACAATCGCTGTTAAGCCCTCCATGTCGGTGACCCGCACCCGTTGACCGGCAGTCAGTTTAGCAACCGCCCGGGCCCGCCAGGTTTCACCCCGCAGACGGATAGTTCCTTCGCCGGTAAAATCGGCCAACACTTCTCCTTCACTGCCCACCAGTTGTTCCCGTCCGCTGACCACCGGCCGGCGCCGGGCCTTAACCACCATGCCAAGAACCCCGATGACAAAGCCGCTGGACAGCAGGGCCACAAAGCCCACCAGCCAGGGGGAAAGAATAAAGCCCTCCACCTCGGTACGCAAAAGAATCACCGAACCAACCACAAAAGCCACTGTGCCCCCGATCCCGAGGGCCCCGAAGCTGGGAACAAAGGCCTCGGCCAACATGAAAGCCAACCCCAGAATAATCAGGGCCAGGCCGGCGTAGTTGACCGGCAGCAGATGAAAAGCAAACAGCGCCAGCAACAGGCAGATGGCCCCCACCACCCCCGGCAGAATATATCCCGGATGGGTAAACTCAAAAAAGAGACCGTAGATACCCAGCAGCATGAAAATATAGGCCAGGTTGGGGTTGGTAATCACGGCCAGCAGCCGGCTGCGCCAGTCGGGCTTGATCATCTGGAGCTGCAGCTCTGCGGTATTGATAATCTGCACTTTCCCCTGCACCATCACCTGGCGACCGTCAAGAGCGGTCAGCAGCTCTTGGAGATCAACGGCCAGGATATCCACCACTCCCATTGCAACAGCCTCTTCGGCCGGCAGGCTGGCTCCCTCGCGGACCGCCTTTTCAGCCCACTCGACGTTGCGGCCGCGCATCTGGGCCAGGCCCCGCAGGTAGGCGACGGCGTCATTGATAATCTTCTTTTCCATGACGTCATGGGGAATGGCTGCCGGCGGCGGTTTTTCCTCCGGGGGTTGGGATGGTGCCGGTTGACGTTCCGGTGGCTGGCCGCCGGGGAGAGGCAGGCCGCCGATGCGCACCGGGGTGGCCGCCCCGAGATTGGTTCCCGGGGCCATGGCCGCCACGTGGCTGGCATAGAGAATATAGGTGCCGGCACTGGCGGCCCGGGCGCCGCCCGGAGCGACATAACTCACGACCGGCACCGGAGCGGTGATGATTTTTTTGACAATATCACGCATGGACGTATCGAGACCACCGGGAGTATCCATGCGGATGATCACCAGCTTGGCGCCGTCATCCCGTGCCCGGTTGAGGCCTCTGGCCAGGTAATCGTTGGTAGCCGGCCCGATGGGGCCTTCAATCTCAAAGACATAGCCAAACGGCTTGGCGGTCAGCTGTTCAACAGCTGCCAGCCGGTCAGTGGCCAAAAACATCAAACCGCCGGCCAGCAGAAAAACTACAGCCAATAACTGCCAGAAGCCGGAATGAGATGATATAATAATCTTACCCATGATATATTTCAGTGTAACGTCTTTTTTCCCATCTGTCCACCAGAGTCCCATAAATTGATCCAAAAATAATGCTGATCAATGTTCCTGGAATCAGCGGCCTCTCTCCCCTAACAGGGCATTGATGGCACGCCACAGAGCCCGGCGATCCAATTTCCGGGGAAGAATGTCCACATGCGCCAGGCCGGCAATGAGAAACAGTTGAGCCCGGCCGGCAGGTGCGGCTGCCGCTAATGCCACGCTTTCAGAATAGGGGATGATCTCATCGTCAGTACCATGAAGCAGAATCAACTTCGCCCGCAACCGGGACAGGTCCTGATTGGCGAGATTCAAAGCCTCGATATCGTTGCCGATGGCCGCCGGAAGTTTGGCAATGAGAAATGGGGTGCGCTCCGGATCCCGATTTTCCAACAGGGCAAAAAGCGCCTGGCCTTCAGCTGTAAGGGCACCGGCCAGATCCGCGATTGGAGCATCAGGGTCTTTCAGCCGGCGTTCGGCCATGAATCGAAAGACTTGTTGGTCCATGGCATTGGTCAGCCGCCCAACATTGCTGAGTACGAATACCCACTTGCCGTACCGGTTGGGCTTGAGATAGCGCCACCGACCCCTCTCGCGAAAATAGCCGGTGGTAAAAAAAGTAATTACCTGCCGTAAATTGTAGTAACCCCCAACGCCTAAAATGAAATCTACCCGTTCGCGAATTGCCGGGTCCAGGGCTGCCAAAATCGCCGGCCCGGCGGCGTAGCTGAAAGCCCCGATGCCAATCCGGCTACCCGCCGGGAGTTCGGAACGGGAAACCAAGTGGGGAAAGGCTCCCACAATTCTCTGGACATCATCGGACTGGATCATGAGGGCCCGCAAATTGGGAATGTCCGGCACCAGCACGAGAAAACGCACCCGGGCCAGAGTGGTGGCAAAAGCAACCAGACGGGGATCATTCCGGCCAAGAGCAGCTACCCCCGGTATCAGAACGATGCCGGCGCGTGGCGGCTGACCTGGAAGGTAAAGGTCGGCCTGGCAATGGCGTCCATGATCGCTATATGTCAGTAGTCGGCGCACCGGGTCCGAGGTACGCTCCTTAAGCCGGCTCGACTTGCCCCGAGCAGCCAGATCTTCGAGGACCAGTGATGCTTCGTCATCCGGCAGAATCGCGCATCCCACCAGCAGCAGGAATACAAAGATCAGGATAAACTTGCTCGCGAAACTCATACCAACTACAATGGACTTGTAAAAAGTCAGAAAGGGTCCCATCGTCATCTATGATATCAAGCGGTTAGGAATCACAAGCGACTCGGTTTCGTACTTTTTAACGAAACTGATAACCATGCTGCTCATCTAATCCTGCGGTTATCCACGGGATGAGCAACCAGCGTCCTTTGAGGTGTTGAAAAGGTTGCCGAACTGGATTAGTGAATCGCTTTAAAAGCAGGCTTGTCCCACCGGAAGATAAACATCGGCGGAATGTTCAGCAGTTCCAGCTGCGTCCGTTCGTACCCAAAGAAAGGGCGGCAGAGGGAAGCCACCCGCTTGCTCACCTGATAAGCCACAAAACGGCCATGGGGGGCCAAAAGCGATGAAATTTCCGCCAGCAGCTGGGATCCTGTACAACGGTTCATGGTGGAAAACGGGATGCCGGAAATAATAACCTCCGGGTCCTCAATCCTATAGAGTGAGATGATTTTTTTCAGCTCGCAGGAATTCCCCAGATGGGCGATAAAACGTTCATCATTGATCCTGCTGCTGACCAGGGCGTGAAAATGTGGGTTTATCTCGACACTCAGGAGTCTGGCAGTTCGCGGCATTGCCTTGAGAATTGCCCGCGTCGTGCCCCCGGTGCCGCACCCCAGTTCGACAATTGTTTTGCTGGTAGCAATATCGGCGGTCTTGAGGATACGCTGTTCAAGAAAACGGGAACTGGAAATAATCGAACCAATCTGCAGGGGATGTTTCAAAAACTCATAAAAAAAGGTGAACTGGTCGTTCAGCGAAAAAAGCGCTGGTTTTTTCCTGGCCATATCTTCCCTCTCTTTACGGTTTCTAATCAGCGGTTTGACGAAAAAAAGACGGGCAACCCTGTAGCTTATAAATGATAGTATTGCTCAAAATGGAAAGAAAATCAAATTGACAGAAAGATTCCAGCATATTTCCCTCGCCTCCGCTTATTTATCATCTATCCCTGCTTTCTGATCAAGAATGATAAAACCTTTTCTGACCTTGGTCTCATAATACACCATCCCTTGATCATCGGCTAAAGGCGAAAGATAATCGCGAACCATCCCTTTCTCAGTCTCACTCAATGGACGGTAAAACTCCAGGTGCCAGAGGGTATGCTGCAAGGTATTTTCCAAAGTATCATGGCGCTTCCACCGGGCATGCTGGAAAGAGATTTCCGGGGAGAAGCCTAAGCTATAAAGATAATTGAAAATGGCGACAATATCCAGGGGATCCCAAACATAGGGTTCGTTGAAAATCATTTTGTAACAATGATTGTAAAGCGGATTGTCGCGAACCCCGGCCCAGTAGACCAGGGCCAGGTAACGGGAAGAGAGTTCCAGTAAACGATCAACAGCACTCAGCTCATTTAATATGGGGCTCATGGAAACAAATACAAGATCGTATTTTTCTTTGGTTTTATAATGGTGAAAATCACTGCAGATCACTTCAATATTTGCCGCCTGCTGTTCACGTTTTTTTGCTTCAAGCTGGTCAATCATTTTAGGAGAAACATCAAGGGCCGTTACCTGTTTACACTGTCGGGCAAAGTGAAAACAGTGGGTTCCCGGCCCGCAGGCAACATCAATGACATTATATTCCGGTTGGAGAATGCGGCGTAAACGTAGTTGCGCCATAATCCATTGTTGATCCTGCTTGAAATCATCATCCTGCTCATATTTCCGGTAATGGCCGGCCAGCCCATCCCACTTTTTTGCTGTGGTTATTTTCTTATTGGCAAAACTTTTCTTACGTTCTTTCGCATAGGTCAACCAGAAATCAGGCTTAAATGGATCATTGCCAAGCTGCATGATTATCTCCTGAAAAAAATCAATGGTGAACGATACAGGGTATACGGAATAAGGAACCGTACGCCTTGCACCTTAAACCTTATACCTTTTATTTTCATACCACAAAAAAGCCCGTCTTTCCAGCTCGGGAAAATATGATGTCTTGAATTTCGATATAAAGATTTTTTCACTGACTTTGATTCGCCCTCTTTGAAGACCTGCAAATATTCCCCTTGATTCAAGAGCACTTTTAGTATACAAATTTTGCGATCATGCACAGTAATTACCATATATCTTTTATTGCGTTGACAACCTCTTCAGGAGTTTAATGAAAATGAATTTTCTCAAGAGAATTTCCGAGATTATTGATAACACCATGGAAAAAATCGGACGGGGCATTTCCTGGCTGACTACCCTGATGGTACTTACGGTAACCTATGATGTTATTATGCGTTACGGCTTCAAAAGAGGTAATATTGCGGTTCAAGAGATGGAGTGGCATCTCTTTGCCATAATCTTTTTGATCGGTGCCGCTTATGCCCTGAAAAAGGAGGCCCATGTCAGAGTCGATATCATCTACACCAAACTCAGCAAGAAACAAAAAGCCTGGATCGATTTTTTCGGTACCTTTCTCTTTCTGCTTCCTTTCTGCATCATGGTCATTTATATCACCCGCAACTTTATCGAAAGCTCATGGGCAGTTGGCGAGACGTCACCAGATCCCGGCGGCCTGCCGGGCCGCTATCTCCTTAAAGCCATGATCCCGGCCGGTTTTTTTCTCCTGATTATTCAGGGCATCTCCCAGGCAATCAAAAACTTTCTGGTCATTATCGGCAAAGAAAGTGAGGTGCCCCAATGATGGAGTTTATCCAGGGCAATCTGCCCCTGATCATGTTCGCCTCGGTCTTTGTTCTCCTGCTGCTCGGCTACCCGGTTGCCTTCACCCTCGGCGGCACCGCCCTCTTTTTCGGCCTCATCGGTTTCGGCCCCGGCTTTTTCGGGCTCCTGCCCTTGCGTATCTGGGGCGTAATGTCCAACTTCGTTCTCCTGGCCGTGCCTCTTTTCATCTATATGGGAGTCATGCTGGAACGTTCCGGGCTGGCGGAGGAACTGCTGGAAACCATGGGCCTGGTCTTTGCCCGAGTCAAGGGGGGACTGGCAATCTCAGTGGTCATCGTCGGTGCCCTGCTGGGAGCCTCGACCGGCATTGTCGGCGCTACGGTGGTTACCATGGGTCTTTTGTCCCTGCCGACCATGCTCAAACGTAACTACTCAAAAAATCTGGCTACCGGTACGGTTGCCGCTTCCGGCACCCTGGGGCAGATTATCCCGCCAAGCATTGTCCTGGTACTCCTGGGCGACATTATGAACGTTCCCATCGGCGACCTCTTTGTCGGCGCCGTCATCCCCGGACTAACCCTGGTCGTCCTCTATATTATCTACATTTCGATCGTGGCCCGGATAAAACCTGATTGGGCACCCCCGATTTCGGAAGAAGAACTGGCCGGCATCAGCAAAAAAGAAATGCGAAAAATGGTTTTGACTTCGCTGATTCCGCCGCTGTTTCTGATCTGCGCGGTTTTAGGCACCATCTTTGCCGGCGTTGCCTCGCCTACCGAAGCCGCGGCCCTGGGCGCCGTCGGCGCCAGTTTCCTGACCCTGGCAAAGGGGAAACTTAACCGGGAAACGATCATGGAGGTGATGACCAGCACTACCAAACTGACCTGTATGGTTTTCGTTATCCTGGTTGGCGCCACAACCCTGGGACTTGTCTTCCGGGGTCTGGGTGGAGATACCCAGATACGTGAACTGATTTTGGGGCTGCCCTTCGGCAAATGGGGGATTATAAGCGTCGTCATGGGGATTATTTTTATCGCCGGCTTCTTCCTCGATTTTATTGAGATCACCTTTATCTTCGTCCCGGTCCTGACCCCGATCATGATCACATTGGGAGTCGATCCACTCTGGCTGGCCGTCCTGATTGCCGTCAACCTGCAGACCTCATTTTTGACTCCACCCTTTGGTTTTTCACTTTTCTACCTCAAAGGGGTTGCCCCGCCGGGGATAGAAACCATTGACATCTATAAAGGCATCATTCCTTTTGTGATTATTCAGCTTGCCGGCATGGCAATCATCTGTTTTATCCCCGAAGCGGTAACCTGGCTGCCCCGTATTTTACTTGGTGGTTAGCTTAAAGAATGAGAGTTGAAACGAAGACATAAAAAGGCCGCCCTGGTTTTATCCAGGGCGGCCTTTTTTATCACTCACTATAGGCACAAATCAGATTAAAGATGTTTCAATTTCGCGTACCGCTCTTCTGAAATCGCGTTCCACTCGTTATACTGTTTTTTGAAAGCCAGGTAAGATTCACAAACTTTCCTGGTAAAGGGGTCACTGGCTGCCAGTTCTTTCAACACTTCATCGCTGTATTTCTTCAGCTGCGCAAGAACCTTGTCCGGAAACTGGCGGACCTGAACATTGTGCTGTTCAACCAGTTCCTTCAAATATTTATTATTTTTAGCTTCAAATTCCGCCAGCGACCACATGTTGGATTTGGCGCAGACCGCATCGATAATCGCCTGGAGATCCTTGGGCAAGGCTTCATACTTCTGTTTGTTAACCATACACTCCAGCGTGGTTCCGGGCTCATGCCAGCCAGGTGAATAGTAGTATTTAGCCGCTTTATAAAAACCCATCTTTATATCATGGTAGGGACCGACCCATTCGGTGGCATCAATGACGCCTCGATCAAGGTTAGTGTAGATTTCCCCGCCGGCCACCAGGACGGCGTTGCCACCGGCTTTGGCCAGCACCTTGCCGCCCAGACCGGGAATTCTCATCTTCAGTCCTTTAAGATCATCAATGGTCTTGATTTCTTTATTAAACCAACCGCCCATCTGGACACCGGTATTACCCGCCGGCCAGGCTTTAAGATTAAATTTGCCATAGAGTTCATCCCAAAGTTCCTGGCCGCCACCGGAGATAAGCCAGGCATTCATCCCCTGAGCATTGAGACCAAAAGGAACGGCGGCAAAAAACTGGGTTGCCGGATGCTTGCCGGCCCAGTAATAGGCGGCCCCGTGACCCATCTCAACGGTGCCGGAACTGACGGCGTCGAAGACCTGCAACGAAGGAACCAGTTCGCCGCCGCCATAAACGGTAATCTTCAACCGGCCACCGGACATCTCTTCCACCCATTTGGCGGTGTAATCCGCCGCTTCCCCAAGTACCGGGAAGTGAGGCGGCCAAGTGGTAACCATTTTCCAGTTATAGATTTTATGTTTGGCCGCCCGGGCCTTTCTTGGTCTGACAGCCATCCCGGCGCCAACAGCCAGCGCCCCGGTACCAACCTTCTTAATAAAATTACGCCGTTTCATACATTACCTCCTCTAAGTTGTCGGCATTGCATTGAACAAAACAAGATTATAAGAAAAAACATGCATATAACAAACACAGATTAATAAACATGTCAAGAAAAAAGCCAGATCAATATTGGAGCAAAACTATGTTTTTATTGCTGCCTCAGCAAAAATTCAAGGTCAATGCTCTTATTTCCTGCCTGCCAGTCTAAAAAGACGAGCGGTATTTTCGCCACAAATCAGGGCTTTTTGTTCCGGGGTGATTCCGGCCTGGTCCATCTCATTAAAATAGCGGGCTGCCTTCAGCAGGGGATAATCGGTACCCAACAGGATATGCTCAAAACCAATCATCTCCCCTACTACCTTGTAAATTTGCGGTCGGTAAAGATAGGGAGAGGCGGCGGTATCATAGTAAAGGTTGGCAACCACCTCTTCCATCTCTCGTTTCAGCAGATGATAAAAAGGAAATCCACCTCCCCAATGGGCAAAAATCGTTGGCACATCACCATAGAGCCGGAGAAATTTATCAAGATTGCGCAGCATTACATCACATTTTCCCGGATACTGATGTCCGACCGGTTCATTGGTATGAAGCATTAAAGGAAGACTGCCGGCGGCCCGTAACACCTCAATAACTGGAGCAAAAGCTGATATGATGGATTCGGTAAAACCTTCGATATAGAAAGCCAATTCCCCCACTCCGGACAAACCCGCGGCCAGACATCGTTCGGCCTCTGAAGCCGCTTCACGTGGATCAGCAAAACCAAAGCAAGCCAGGCCGATAAGCCGATCAGGATATTTTCTTACCTGTTCAATAATATAATCATTGCACAGACGGGAGATGCCCATGTCCCGCCAGGGAAAACTAAAAACTACGCAGCGGTCAATTCCCTCATCATCCATCCTGGCCAGTAATTCCTCCGCCAGCACCAGCTTAGATTTGGGTGGTTCGTAAAGAAGCCGGAATTCCGGCTCATTGGAAAAAAACTTTTCCCGCTGATGAACAATTTCCGGGGGAAACATGTGGACATGAGCATCAATAATCATGGTAGTCAGTTCCTTTAAGCGAATTTTTTTCACTGATAGAAATTCACCCTTTATCATGGAGAGAATTGTCTGTGTGTTTCTGTGGCTAAAAGATACTTATTTAACTTTCTGAGTTAATCTAAAAACAGCTGAAAGAAATTTCTGGGGATGTTCCGGCATGGCTCTCGCTCATTCTCGCCGGCCGTCCATGGCCGGCTTCCGAGGCGTCCGCCGCGAATCACATCGTGTGATTCGTTCGGCGGCCAATACCGCTATGAGCCAAGCCCGAACATCCTAAAATGGTTACCTGGCAATACAAGTCAGAAAGTTGAGATACTTACAAAATCCGCAATATCCCTTCATAAAGATAATCATGGGTATTATTGCGGATATCCTCGGGATCAAGCTGTCGGCGGGCCATCTTGCCTTTTATTGCCGCTTCGGCAACCGCGGCCGCCACCTGCGGCGGGACCGCCAGGTTCATTGCCGAGGGGATAATCGTTCCTTTGGCTAAATCTTCCTCGGTTACCATGGCCGCAATAGCATGAGCCGCAGCTATTTTCATCCGATCATCAATCTGGCAGGCTCTGACATCCAAAGCTCCGCGAAAAATGCCGGGAAAAGCCAGGGAGTTATTCACCTGATTGGGAAAATCAGAGCGACCAGTGGCCACTACTTTAGCCCCAGCCGCAAAAGCTTTATCCGGCATGATTTCCGGTATCGGGTTTGCGAGCGCAAAAACAATGGGATTGGCAGCCATGCTTTTGATCATGGCAACCGTCAGGGTTTCAGGTTTGGAAAGGCCGACAAAAGCATCAGCGTTTTTGATCACTTTGGCCAATTTCCCCCGCAATTTATCCGGGTTGGTCAGCCGGGCCATCTCCTGCTTGTAAGGATTCATCCGCTCCTGGCGACCATCATAAATAGACCCGACAGTGTCACACATGATGATGTTTTTAATCCCGGCACTTAACAAGAGCTTGGTAACCGCCGTGGCACCGGCACCCGCCCCATTAACCACAACTTTAATTTTGTCAGCATCTTTACCAACAATTTTCAAAGCGTTTATCATTCCAGCCAGGGCAATAACCGCCGTGCCATGCTGATCATCATGAAATACCGGAATGTCGAGTTTCTGCCGCAGGATTTTTTCTATTTCAAAGCAACGGGGAGCCGAAATATCTTCGAGGTTGATGCCGCCAAAAACTGGTGAAATGGCTTCTACCACCCGAACAATTTCATCAACATTCTGAGTATCAATACAAATAGGCAAGGCCTCCACTCCCCCAAAAGTTTTGAATAAAACAGCTTTGCCTTCCATCACCGGCAAAGCCGCCCGGGGGCCAATATTACCCAAGCCAAGAACCGCGGAGCCATCGGAAACTACCGCCACCAAATTGCTTTTAACGGTTAAATCATAGAGTTTATCCGGATCGTTCATAATCAGTTTACAGGAATCAGAAACCCCGGCAGCTGAATAAAGGATGGAAGCTAGATGGATATCCTTGACCGGAATTTTACCCTCAATACCCACTACCCCCATATAACGTTTATGTAGTTCCAGCGATTGTTCATCAACTGAAGGTATAACCTCAGCCCGTTTTTTTCCTCTGTCTGGAACCGGAAGAATAGCCAATTCTCCTTCATATACGTACCGCAGCAGTCTGTCCCGCACCTGATCAGGTTCAACTTTTTTGCGGTTTACCTTTTCAGCCACGGCAGCCATTGCCACCTGCCGGGCAATTTCCGGCGCCAGGCTGAAATCAATAAGCCGGGGGGTAATATTAACCTCGCTCAGGAGGTTGTCAGGCACATGCTCCTGAATAGCCTTTACTGCCGCCATTTCCATGGAGTTGGTAATCCTCCAGGCAGCAGCATCCAGCGCTCCCCGAAAAAATCCGGGGAAGGCCAGAGCCGAAGTCAGATAATTAGGGTGATTAACATTACCTGTCGCCACAATAAAAGCACCGGCTTTTCTGGCAGCCAGGTAGTCAATCTCAGGTTCAGGCAGTGCCAGAGCAAAGATTATCGGCTTGGCCGCCATCTTTTTAATCCACTCCGGTGACAAAAGTTTACTGACTGACAAACCGATGAAAACATCAGCTCCCGGTAAAACTTCTTCCAGTGTCCCTTTGACATGGGATTTATTGGTTACAAAGGAAAGTTCAGATTTTACCCAGTTCATGTTGGCAGTCCGATGGCGGTAAATTGCCCCGGCCTGATCACAAAGAATCAGCTCACCCACCCCCAAGTTGGCCAGCCTGCGGGCCAGGGCCACACCGGCAGCCCCGGCACCATTAATGACTATTTTACAACCTTCCAGTTTTTTGCCTGCCAGTTTCAAACTATTGGCCAGAGCTGCCAGGATGACGATGGCAGCTCCATGCTGATCATTATGAAAAACCGGCAGCCGAACGGCCCTTTGCAATCGCTCCACAATTGCAAAGCAATCCGGTGAAGCAATATCCTCAAGGCATATGCCACCCATTGTTGGAGCCATCACCCGGGCAATTTCAACAAAATCAGCAGGATCAGCAGAATTAACTGCCAGAGGGATGGCATCAATTCCGGCAAAACTTTTGAAGAACGCGGAAACCCCTTCCAGCATGGGAATTGATGCTCCAGCACCAACATTACCCATTCCAAAGACGGCTGTGCCATTGGAAAGGAGACCTACGGTGTTGGCCCGCATGGTATAGCGGAATGAATCTGCTGAATTCTCAGCAATCGCTTGAGAGCAGGCGCCAACCCCGGGCGTATATACCAGACTCAGTACAGAGTTGTCCTTTATCGGCACCTTGCTGTGAACCCCAATCAGTCCTCGGTGTTTTTCACGTAATTCCAGCGATTTCTTAGCTACGGCCATGATAAAAGCACTCCTTTCAACTTGCATTAGCGGACAGCAGGCATCCTGGCAGGAAGATTTGGCGGGGGATACTGACCCGGATAGGGAGAAACAGGAGGGATATTCTGAACTGCCGGCTGCCCTGGACCCTGGCCAGGGAAAGCAAAAAAATCTTCGGATAGAACCCCCAAAGATTGACCACTGAACAGTGAAATCAATTTAAGCTGGGCTTTGCTCTGGCCATTCACGACCATCAGGTAAGGTTGAATAACCAAACCATAGCGGCCTTCTCGACGCAATTCATTCCGCAGTTGATCAATCAGATTCTGATTGATCTGGGGAATTCCTGAAATTTTCATGGTCGTAAACCGACCCAGTTGCAAGGCCATAACTTCCGTCGCCTCACGGGTAAGAGGAAGAAAACCGGTCAGATTCTTTAGTGGTGCAACATAAGCCATGATTGGTGCAGGGATTATTATCTGGTCTCCAATCGCAAATGTTTTTTCCTGCCGGACAATCAAAGCCCGGGAAACACTGCCCGCTGACTCAACAACAGAGACAACTCCTTTAAATATTCGGTTAAAGGCCTTCTCAGGATCTTTTTGATCCTGAGTACTGGCATCATAAACCAGAAATTCAGCCCCTTCCCCGGGAACAGAACCACCGGGAAACTCAAGAATGGCTTCATTTTTTTCCTTGATAATGGAAACAATTTGTCCCTTGCCGTACAGGTTCTGTTCCACCTGATCAAAAAGAGAAACCAGTGCGTCCGTCAGTGATGCCGCCCCGGCGGAAACCGCGAAGAAAAGAAAACATATAAGGATAAAAGACTGGCATAATTTACGCATAGGATACCCACTTTATTATCTGAACATGAAAAAAACTTATCCGATAGCCTTGATAATCCGTTCCCCGGCTTCCTGCAGCCTCGCCTCGGGAACCGTAAGGGAAATACGAAAGTATCCCTCACCCGCATCGCCGAAACCATTCCCTGGGGTTACCACCACCCCAGCCTGTTCGAGCAGCATGGCAGCAACGCCGGCAGAATCCATGCCCACAGGATTTTTGATCCATAGATAAAATGTTGCCTTGGGAACTGAAAGAGTAAGACCAGCTTTTTTCAGGGCATTCACCATCATCTCCTGACGATGTTGATAGATGCGGCACAATTCGACCACACAATGCTGATCAGCGCTCAAGGCAACAATCGCCGCCTCCTGTATGGCCTGAAAAGCTCCGGAATCGATGTTGGTTTTTACTTTCCCCAACCCCTTGACAACCTCAGCTTTGCCGGCGGCAAAACCTATACGCCAGCCGGTCATATTATAGGTTTTGGAGAGGGAATGAAATTCTATCCCCACCTCTTTAGCTCCCGGAACCTCGAGAAAGCTTAACGGACGATAGTCATTGTAGGCCAGTTCGGTATAGGCAGAATCATGACAGACTATGATATTATGCCGGCGGGCAAAGATTATCACCTGCTCAAAAAAATTCTGATCGGCAACCGCACCGGTAGGATTGTTGGGATAATTAATAAACATGAGTTTGGCCCGATTGGCAATGTCTTCCGGAATTGTCTGAAGATCCGGCAAAAATCCATTTTCTTCCAACAGCGGCATTTTATGGACAACCCCCCCGGCAAAACCAGTGGCAACCGCATAAACCGGATATCCTGGATCGGGGACCAGAACGTAATCACCGGGATTAACAAAAGCCAACGGAATATGAGCAATCCCTTCCTTTGAACCGATCAGTGACAGTATCTCACTGGCTGGATCACAGTCAATTTCAAACCGTCGATTAAGCCATTGGGCGGCGGCTTCACGGAATGACGGCATTCCCACGTATGAGGGATACTGATGATTCTCCTTTTTAGCTGCCGCCTGCTGTAAGGCACTGACTATGTGAGCCGGGGTCGGCAAATCAGGATCTCCCACTCCCAGATCAATAATATCAATGCCCCGAGCCTTGACTTCAGCTTTTTTCTGATCAATGGCGGCAAACAGATAAGGTGGCAGCGTATTAATCCGCTCAGCATAGTTTATGGTAAAAGGTGATGGCACAATTTTCTCCTTCTTCATTCATCATTCAATTTATGATATTTCTTTTTGCGTGAGCCCTAAGATGCTTTGTTTACTAGCAAATTCACCAACAGCTTGCAAGTTTTTTCCCAGAATTACCGGCTTGACGGCAAGAAAATTTTTCTTGAAACTACTGGATAAATATGGTCTGGTAAAAGAATGAAATATATCCATTACCATGACCTGGTGAAAGCCATGCAAATAAAAAATTTTCTCATCGCTACCATTATCTGTCTGGTCATGTTATTTTTATTACCTGCCTGCTCGGTTAACCCTGTTAGTGGATCACACGAAGTCATGCTTTACAGTTCGGAGCAGGAAGTAAGTATGGGCAAAAAAGCCCATCCTCAGGTTCTGGAAAAATTCGGCTATTACAATGATCCCAAATTACAGGCATATATTTCTGCCATCGGAAAACGGCTGACCGTCCATTGTGAACGGCAGGATATTCCGTATCATTTTACTCTCATTGATTCTCCGATCATCAACGCCTTTGCCTTGCCTGGAGGTTATGTGTATGTCAGCCGGGGATTGCTGGCAGAGATGAATAACGAAGCCCAACTGGCCGGAGTTATGGGACATGAACTGGGACATGTCAACGCCCGGCATAATATGAAGCGGCTGCAGTCAACGGTAGGGATGAATATTCTGGTTGCCGCTGTGGGAGCGGCAACCGGTTCCTCCATCTGGCAGAACGTTAGTGGACAGTTGCTGGGACTCATCAGCCAGAAATACAGCCGCAATCAGGAACATCAAGCGGATGAACTGGGAACCAAGTACATGGCCAGGGCTGGTTATGACCCCCGGCAGATGAGCGTTTTTCTCCAGCGGTTGCGGCAACTTCACAGTCATGAGCCCTCGGCGATGGAAGCTATTATGGCCTCCCATCCACTCACCTCGGAAAGAGTTGCCAGTACATCTTTTTTAGCTAAAAACCTTTTGCGTCAATATCCGCAGGCAAAAACCATCAACCAAAAGACATACTTAAACGCTATTGATGGCATGTTGTTCGGTCCGGGTGAAAAAGCCGGATTCGTAGTCGGCAAAAGGTATACAAATGTTTTTTGCCGTTTGCGTTTCAGTATTTCCGAGGGTATGGAGCTGAAGTCAGTAAAAAATGGTTTTGTTCTCAACAGTGATAGTCAGCAAGAACTGGTTTTCCTTTACCGGGAGCTTGATCGTCACCTGCAACCTGATGCCTTGACTGACGCATTCATGGAAAAATATACCACCAGGCTGCTCTCAGAAAAAGAAATTAACATCGATCAACAGGTGGCCATGGTCAGAAAATATGAGGTAAAAGATAAGCGGGGCAGATGGCAGCGATTAAAAATAACGGCAATTTCACGGCAGAAATTAGGCTACCTGTTCCTGGCGCTGACGGGACAAACCCAAAAACCTGGATACATCTCCGGCCACCTCAGCCTGCTGACCAGAAAGGCAGCAGAAGCAATTAAACTTCCCAGAATCGGGCTCTATCAGGTACACAAAGGAGACACCCTGGTGAGAATAGCGGAAAGTCTGCTGGATTCGGCAGCAAACGCGGAAACTCTCGCCGGCTACAATGGACTGACGGGAAAATTTGGTCTACGGCAACCATTACCGGTGACAATGAAGCTGAAAATTATTCCAGCCTACCCGAAGGATTCTCGGGATTCTTCATCCATCAACCGGCAACCTTCCAACATAATTGCTTCAGTTATCTGCACCAGTTGGTTCACCAATTCATCTTCCAGCAACCTGAGGATTTTCTGGCCAAGGAAAATTCATAACTGATCAGGTTTAAGACATTTAGACTCCTGACCTTGAAGCACTTCAAAATAATGAATTAAAAAAACGGGCATTCTTAAAGAGAATACCCGTTTACTGCCAACATATTTTTAAAAAAAACTGCTAACTATTTGCCAAGGTTTGTCCTGATCCAATCAACCGTTGCCCGTACTGGAGATCCAGGGGTAAAAATTGCTTTTATTCCGGCCTTTTTCAGCAAATCAATCTCATCATCAGGAATGATACCACCACCGAAAACCGGTATATCCTCTGCTCCCTGTTCTTTAAGCAATTCGAGAATCCGGGGAAAAAGATACATATGGGCACCCGCCAGGCTGCTCACTCCAATCACATCAACATCTTCCTGAATTGCCGTGGCGACAATCTGTTCCGGAGTCTGATGCAAGCCGGTATAGACCACTTCAAAACCTGCATCCCGCAAAGCCCTGGCAACTACTTTTGCCCCACGGTCATGACCATCAAGGCCAGGTTTCCCAATCAAAACTTTTATTTTATTTTCACCCATGAATAACTCCTAATGCGGGGCTACTTCCGCAACCCAAATTTCTGTAAGGCACTAAAACATCCCCGGATCACTGTAACGACCAAAAACCCGCCGCCAGGTATCACATATTTCCTGCTGGCTCACATACGATTTTACTGCCTCAAGCAGATGAGGCATAAGATTTTCCCCGTTTTTAGAAGCTGCTTCAATAGCCTGAAGACAGTTTTGTACCTTGGCACTGTCCCGGGTATCCTTAATCTTCTGCAAACGCTGCAGTTGGCGCTTTTCAACCACTTCATCAATTCTCAGCAGCTCAATCGGCAGACTGTCGTCCATCTGATATTTATTAACCCCGACAACAATCTTCTCTCCGTCATCCACCTGTTTCTGGTAGGTATAGGCGGCATCAGCAATTTCCTTCTGAGGATAGCCCATTTCAATCGCTTTAAGGATGCCACCCATGTCATCAATTTTATTAATATATTCCAGAGCCAGTCCTTCTATCTCATTGGTCAGTGATTCAACAAAATAGGACCCGGCCAGAGGATCAATGGTATTGGTTACCCCAATCTCTTCGCCAATAATCTGCTGGGTCCGCAGGGCGATGGTAACTGCATGTTCCGTTGGCAAGGAAAGGACTTCATCCAGGGAGTTGGTATGCAGCGACTGGGTTCCGCCCAGAACAGCTGACAACCCTTCACAAGCAGTACGCACAACGTTGTTGTATGGTTGCTGGGCGGTCAGGGAACAACCGGCGGTCTGGGTGTGAAAGCGAAGCATCATGGAACGCTGGTCCTTTGCCTTGAAGCGGTTTTTCATCACCCGGGCCCAGATGCGGCGAGCCGCACGATATTTGGCAATTTCCTCAAAAAAATCGAGATGGGCATTGAAAAAGAAGGAAAGCCGGGGAGCAAAGTCATCAACATCCAGTCCCCGATCTATACAGGCCTGTACATAACCGATACCATCTGCCAGAGTAAAAGCCAGTTCCTGAGCGGCGGTAGATCCGGCTTCCCGGATATGATAACCACTGATACTGATGGTATTCCAGCGCGGAACCTCTTTGGTACAGTACTCAACCGTATCAACAATGATCCGCATGGATGGTTCCGGCGGCAGCATGAAGGTTTTCTGGGCGATAAATTCCTTCAGCATATCATTTTGGATCGTCCCGCCGATCTTATCTCTGCCCACCCCCTGTTTTTCCGCCACTGCCACATACATGGCCAGCAGAATAGAAGCCGGAGGATTAATGGTCATGGAAGTGGTCACCTGGTCCATGGGAATCCGGTCAAAAAGAATTTCCATGTCAGCCAGGGTATCAATGGCCACCCCACACTTACCGACTTCCCCCCGGGCCATGGGACTGTCAGAATCATATCCCATCAAAGTCGGCATATCAAATGCAGTGCTCAAACCGGTTTCACCATGTTCCATCAGGTAATGAAAACGGGCATTAGTTTCCTCAGCTCCCCCAAGACCGGCAAACTGACGCATGGTCCATAAACGGCCACGATACATGGTAGGCTGGACGCCCCTGGTGTAAGGATATTCACCGGGATAACCCAGTTCATCCTGATAACTGAAGCCGGCAAGATCTTCAGGAGTATATAATTTTTTTATGGGTTCATTGGATAAAGTGGTAAACTGCGGCAAGCGTTCAGGGTATTTTTTAACTGCTTTAGCATAGATAGCTTCCCAGGCTTGCCGCCTTTCATCAGTTTGATCAAATTTCTTTTCACCACTCATAAGTCTTTCCTCCTGAAAGTTTATTCATCCTTTGGAAGGACTTTCATCTTCGGTCAATTCAGCTAATTGTTAAAACTCACCAAGAATATGACGGGCAATAACCAGACGCTGTATCTCTGAAGTTCCCTCATAGATGGTAGTTACCCGGGCATCCCGATAGAGTCGCTCAACCGGATATTCGGCAATATAACCGTTACCCCCCAAGATCTGAACCGCACTGTAACAGGCCTTGTTAGCCCCTTCAGTGGCCAGCAGCTTGCCCATGGAGGCTTCCCTGGTAAAAGGTTTTTTCTGCTGCTTTAACGAAGCTGCCAGCAAAACCATCAGATGGGCACTCTGCAATTCGGCATATCTGTCGGCAAGCTGCCATTGAACTGCCTGAAAAGAGGCAATGGGCTGATCAAACTGCATCCTTTCACGAGAGTAATCCCTGGCATAGTCCATGGCCTCCAGGCCGATACCGATGGCCATGGAACCAATACCGATACGCCCGCCATCCAGAGCCATCAAGGCAATCCTGAAACCGTCGCCCTCACTGCCCAACAGATTTTCCGCCGGTACCAGGCAATCATCTAGAATAACTTCGTTGGTAGCTGACCCCCGCTGTCCCATTTTTTCTTCCGCTTTACCGATCGACAATCCCGGAGTATCTTTTTCCACCAGAAAGGCACTGATCCTGCGGGTTCGCTGAATTTTTCTATTGGTGACCGCCCAGACAATAATCACTCCGGCATACTCAGCACTGGTAATAAATATCTTGCTGCCGTTCAGTCGATAGCAATCACCTTCCTTGACTGCCGAGGTCTTCATTCCCCCAAGGTCGGAGCCGGCCATGGATTCCGTCAGGCCAAAAGAACCGGCGGAATACTCACCATTACACAGGAGCGGCACATATTTACGCTTCTG